>CAZYWD010000159.1:0-1508 GCA_964651795.1 uncultured Muribaculaceae bacterium | reverse complement strand
GTTTGAGTAAAGAGTTTTTGGGATTTTAAATAAAATTTCGAAAACTTTTTTTGTTAGTAATTTTTTAATAATAATATTGACCATAAGAAGGAGTATATAAATTACCTTGATATGAGGGGATAAATTGTTTGAATTTATCATAGATATCAAAATTTAAAACTTCTCTTTTATAATCAATAACCCTATTAATATTGAAGTTGTTTAAATATAACATTTTAATATTTTCATTATTTTTAAATAATAATCTTAATTTTATTATTTTGCTTAGTGTTTTTAAAGAATAACCTTTAGGTCTAGAAGTTAATAAATAAGCTAAATTATGAGAAATTTGGCTTTCCATTGGACAACTTAAATTATATTTATATAAATTCAATACATATTTCCAATTGTTTAAAATATACTCTTTATTATTTTCTATTTTATCTTTTCTACTATAATTTGATTCAATCAACAAATCACAACATTCTATAAAGTTGGATTTATCATTATTAATGACATATGAAGATAAAATGTTTTCTAAATCTTTATTTAAACAAATGCGATGAATAGCTTGTTTAAAATGGAATTTATCCAAAGCAAATATAACATTAGTTTTATTATTAATTTGAAAGTGTGATGTTAAATTTCTAATCCATCTGGCGCCATCACCCATAACAAATATGTTTTTAACTTCGTCAAGATTATAAGCATAATATAAATAATCTAAAGATTCATTTAAAAATTCATTACCTTTAAATCCAGCAAAAATTCTTTTATTATTTAAGCATCTTCTAGGAATAGTATTAATAGAATCAAAAGTAACTAAAGATTTAACCATAACTTTTTGACCATCATTATTTTGAGTATGAACCCATTTTTCATCAGCAATTATATATAAAGAATCCGGAGTATCAAGTTGTTGAATATCAGGATTAGATAATAAAGGTTCTAAAATAATATTTCTAACAGATTGTCTATTAATAAATTTAAATTTTTTGTTTAAAGAAATTCTATTACCAATAAGATCATTAATCATATTACAAACAGTAGGGATACTATTATTAGCAGAATATTCGATAATAGTAGCTTTGATATAAGGATCAAAGTAATCATGCTTTTTAAGTCCTAAGAACCTATCCAAAAAACAAAAAGAACCATTATTATGTTTATCAGAATAAAAAGTTCTGGTAAAAGAAATTTCACCAAATATAGTAAGAATAGTTCTAGAGTGATGAGCTTTAATATGATATTTATGTTTTCTTTCAATAGAATTAGAAAAAGAAGAATCAATAGTTTGAAAGATAGTGATTAAACTATTTTTAGCTATTTCACATAGCGAATTATCTAAATTAGATAGTAATTCTATATAGTTAAATACTTTATTAGTATTATTTAGTTTATTAAGTTGTTGTTTTAAATTAGTAGAAAATTGATTAAAAATCATTTCTTTTAAGATTTTTTCATAATTATTTGATATAATAGTCATATGGAAGACCTCCTTAAATGTTGTTTACAATTACATTTTAACA
>CAZYWD010000158.1:0-1559 GCA_964651795.1 uncultured Muribaculaceae bacterium | reverse complement strand
TATATCAGTTATATAACCATACGTAAATATAAAATACGAAAAGTTGTTCGCAAATCAAAAAATTAAAAAAAATATACATATATTTTAATAAATAGAATATATTAATAATGAACATACAGTTAATGTGTGTTCATATAGAAATCTTCATTAAATTGGAGATTTCTTTTTATTTCGACATAATAAGACATATACATCATTTATTATTATATTAGGTGATTAAATGAAAAAGGGAATATTTATAATTTCATTATGTATTATTGCAGGTTTATTTCTAGGAACATATACATTTGATAAGTTAGAAAATAAAGATACTAAAAAAGTATCTGCTAATGTATTAACTAATCAAAATGTTTATGCTTTTCAATATGGTGTTTATTCAAATAAAGACAATTTAAAAAGTTTAGAAGGAATCAACTATACATATGAATATCAAAATGATAAATATTATGTATATGTTGGTATGACAAAAAATGAAAAAAATATTGAAAAACTAAAAAAATATTTTGAATCAATTAACTATCCAATATATGTAAAAGAAATAGAAGTTAATGGTGAATTTGCTGAAACATTAAAACAGTATGATTTATTATTAGATGAAGCAGTACAAAATGAATCAATTAAAACAATATTAGAAAGCGTAATTGCTAAATATGAGGAGCTGGCTATAAATGATGAAAATAAAAGAATTACCACTTAGTGATAGACCTGTAGAAAGATTAATTAATAAAGGCAGTGAAGCATTATCTAATGATGAATTATTAGCTATCATACTTAGAACTGGTACTAATAAATTATCAGCAAAAGATTTAGCACTCAAAATACTAAATCATAAAAATTTAAATGAAATAGTTAATATTACATATGAAGAATTATTATCAATAAAAGGAGTAGGTCCTAAAAAAGCTTGTATTGTTTTAGCGCTCATAGAATTATCAAAAAGACTAAATCAAAAAGTAGATACCATAAAAAACATTAAAATGAATCATCCTAGTTTATTATTTAATTATTATAGTGAAATATTAAAAACAAAAAAACAAGAATATTTTTATGCTATATATTTAGATCAAAAAAATAGAATCATAAAAGATAAATTATTATTTATTGGTACTATTAATTATAGTATGGTTCATCCTAGAGAAGTATTTAAAGAAGCATATATAGTAGGCGCTACAGGAGTAGTTTTATTACATAATCATCCAAGTGGTGATGTATTACCTTCTAATGAAGACATAATTACAACAAAAAATTTAATAGATGTTGGTAAACTATTAGGTATTAAAGTAATAGATCATATTATTGTTTCTAGTTCAAAATATTATAGTTTATATGAAAATGGTGATATATATGAAAAAAAACATAGTAGTTAGTATTATTATAATTGTTTTGCTATTTTTTTTATTATATATATTTATTAATGATAATAGAAAATTAACTAAAATAGAGTCCTATTTAAAAGATGCATTTTTATTTATAGAAAAAGTTATTGATGTACCAATTAATTTTATTGATAATGAATTAAAAGAAATGACTAATAAAAATAATATATATAAAAAATATAA
>CAZYWD010000157.1:0-1585 GCA_964651795.1 uncultured Muribaculaceae bacterium | reverse complement strand
AAGATTTATTAAGAGATAAATTAGATACAAAAGTAAAAATAAATGATAAAAAAATAGAAATATCATATGCTAATGTAGCTGATTTAAACAGAATATTAGAAATATTAGATGTTAAAGAATAGGTGATAAAATGTTAGAAATATTACTATCAAAACAAGTATTAGGTCCAATTATAATAATAATTGGATTTAGTATATTCTATCAAATATTAAAAAAAATAATCAAAAAAGCTTTAATAGCCAAATTAGGTGATGATAGAAGAAAAAAAACAATTATTAGTTTACTTAATAATTTAATAAAATATTTCTTCTTAATAATTGCCATATTAATGATTCTAAGTATATATGGTATTAATACAACTGCTTTAATTACTTCATTAGGTATAGTAGGTGTAATGGCTGGTTTAGCTTTACAAGATATATTAAAAGACTTTTTAGCAGGAGTATCTATCATAACAGAAAATCAATATGCTATAGGTGATACTGTTACAATAAATGGTTTTAAAGGTGAGGTTATAACTTTAGGTATTAAAACAACATCACTAAAATCATTTGATGGAGATATTAAATATATATCTAATAGAAATATTACTGAAGTAATAAATCATAGTAAAGATTTTTCATTAGCAGTCATAGAATTATCTATAAATTATAATGAAAAAAATGAAAAAGTGGAAAAAGTATTAAATAAGCTATTTGAAAAACTAAATAAAGAAGTACCTTATTTAAAAGGGGAAATCAAATTATTAGGAATAGAAGATTTAAGTTCATCATCAGTTGTATATAAAATTACAGCTGAAACTGAATCATTAAAACATTTTGATGTTGAAAGAATATTAAGAAAAGAAATAAAAGAAGAATTAGATAAAAATAATATTGAAATTCCATACGATCAATTGGTGATTCACAATGAATAATTATGAATTAGGTAGTATAGTTGTTATGAAAAAACAACATCCATGTGGTACTAACGAATGGGAAATAACTCGTATGGGAGCAGATATTAAAATAAAATGTATAAATTGTGGTAGAAGCATTATGTTACCAAGATTAGAATTTAATAAAAAATTAAAAAAAGTAATAAAGTAGGTGAAGGCATTGTCAAAATTAAAGAAAAAAGATAAAAAATATGGTCCCGTCTCTGTCTTAATTATTTTAATTGCAATAGTTTCAATTCTAAGTTTTATATTATCATCATTAGGAATAGAAGGATATAAAACTGTAGTAGCAAATGGAACAATAGAAACATCATTAATTACAATTAAAAATGTATTGAGTCTAAAGGGAATTAATTTTATAATAGGAAAAGCAGTAACTAATTTTAGTGCTTTGAAACCATTAGTACTAATAATTATATCATTATTAGGTATAAGTATATGTGAAAAAAGTGGTCTATTATCAGCCATATTTTCACCATTAAAAAGAGTAAAACTTAATATAATAATTTTTATTACATTATTATTAGGTGTTGTCTCTACAGTAATAGGAGATTATAGTTATATATTCTTAATACCACTTATAGGTGTCATGTTTAAATACTTAGGTAAAAATCCAGTACTGGGAGTTATTACTGTATTTATTGGTAT
>CAZYWD010000156.1:0-1596 GCA_964651795.1 uncultured Muribaculaceae bacterium | reverse complement strand
AAGTGTGTTATGGCATCTTTTGAGTTGATATCAGTTACAGCCATTTTTTTTCTATTACTCATATCTCTTCCTATTGGAGCATCGATTGTACCAGTATCTGTATTTACTACTCCCCATACTAGTGCGATATATTTTCTAGTTGTTGTTTTTTCTTCTAGTTGTCTTGCTAAAAATTCATGAGTGAAATTATTTTTAGCTACCATTAGTAATCCTGTTGTATAGGCATCTATTCTATGTACTATACCAGGTCTAAATTCACCGTTTACATCGCTCAATTCTTTTGAATGATACATTAATCCATTTACTAGTGTACCACTAGGATTACCAATAGCAGGATGGACTACAATTCCATTTTCTTTATTAACAACTATTACATCTTTATCTTCATAGACTATATCTAAATCCATTTCTTCTGGTTCTACATTTAATTGTTCTTCTACATATTCTTCCATAGTTATAATATCATTTGGTTTTAATGTATAACTAGATTTTACAGGATTATCATTTACCAATATTTTGTTTTCTTTTATCATTTTAGATATTTTACTTCTACTTACTTCTGTATTAGCAGATAAAAAATTGTCTATTCTATCATTTTCATTTGTTATTTTAAATTCTTTCATTTTTATCCTCCTTTACAGTTATAATAAGTAATAATACACATCCGATTACTATTAATGAATCAGCTAAATTAAATACAGGCATATTGTAACCTAATAATTTAAAGTCAACATAATCTATTACATAACCAAATATAATTCTATCTATTAGGTTTCCTATTATACCACTTATTATTAATGTATATATAATTGTTTCTATTTTTTTAAATGTTTTATTTTTTATTAATAGGTATATTCCTATTAAAGCTATAAGGGTTACTGCAATTAAAAATATTCTATTTCCTTCTAATATCGAAAAAGCCGCACCTATATTTCTAACATAAGTTATATTTAAAAAATCTTTAATCAAAATAATGCTTGTATTTAATGACATACTTGTTGATACAATACATTTGATTAACTGATCAATTACTATTAAAATAAAACTATATATACATATTTTTTTCATTTGAGTCACCTTTTAAATTATACCATATTTTTAGATAAATAAAAAGTACACATAACAGTGTACCATATCTTTTATAAATATTTTTTTAAATACTCTCCTGTATAGCTTTCTTTTACTTTAATGATTTGTTCTGGAGTCCCAACAGCAACTATCTCTCCACCACCATCGCCACCTTCTGGTCCTAAATCTATTATATGATCAGCTATTTTTATAACATCTAAGTTATGTTCAATTACTATTACTGTATCACCATTATCTACTATTCTATTTAATATTAATAATAGTTTTTTAATATCATCAGTATGTAATCCTGTAGTTGGTTCATCTAATATAAACAAGCTTTTACCAGTTGGTTTTTTTTGTAGTTCTTTTGCTAATTTGATACGGGCTGCTTCACCACCAGATAAGGTAGGAGAACCCTGTCCTAATTTGATATAAGAAAGTCCTACATCCATTAACATTTGTAGTTTGTTTTTAATTTTTGGGAAATTATCAAAGAATTCTATAGCTTCTTCTACTCTCATATCT
>CAZYWD010000155.1:0-1631 GCA_964651795.1 uncultured Muribaculaceae bacterium | reverse complement strand
AGGTGGAATATATATAAATGTTCCCCCACTCCATACAGCACCATTTAAAGCAGTAAATTTATTCTCATCAAATTTTACTAAATTATTAAAATATTCTTTAAATATTTCTGGATATTTTTGTAATGCTGTATCTGTATCACAAAATATTACATTTTTTTCAACTAGTTCTTTTATCATATTATGGTATACTACTTCACTATCAAATTGAGCACCTACACCATCTAAATATTTGTTTTCCGCTTCAATTAATCCTATCTCATCAAAAGTATCAAATATGTTTTTATCAACATCATTCCAATTATCTTTTAAATTTGTTATTTTTTTATAATAATTTATTAAATCAAAATCTATATCTAAATGTGGACCAAATTTTGGATTTTCTAATTCCTCAAATTTTTTATATGAGTCAATTCTAAAATTAGTCATCCATATAGGTTCATTTTTGATTTTAGATATTTCTCTTACTCTATTTTCATTAATACTTTTCATAGATATCACCATCTAATATTATAACTTATTTTATTTAAAATAAAAAGCAAATAACTACTATTTGCTTAAATATTTATTATAAATAAGAATCTATCATTATCTTGTAAATCTTTTTCTATATTAATAATTGAATTAGGAAAATATTTATAAGCATATTCTTTTAATTCTAATCCTTGTGTTCTTCCTATTTCAAAAGCTAACATATTTTGTTCTTTTAAATAATTTTTACTATTTTTAATTATTTCTTTATAAAAATATAATCCATTATCATCTGCATATAAAGCTGTTTCAGGTTCATTATTTTTAACAATGTCCATTATTTCTTCATCATAAGCAATATATGGTGGATTATTAATTATTAAATCGTATTTTTTATTTAATGGATCTAATAAATTACCTAGATGTAAATTGACATTTAGTTGATGTTTATTAATATTATTTTTAGCAACTTCTAATGCTTTTGCAGATATATCTACAGCATCCATATTACAATCTAATTCTTTTTTTAAAGTAATAGCAATACAACCACTACCTGTCCCAATATCTACTATATCTATTTTTTTATTAAAATATTTTCTTACATAATTAATTGTTTTTTCTACTAATTCTTCTGTTTCAAATCTAGGTATTAATACATTTTCATTTATATCAATTATATTACCATAGAAGTCTACATTACCAATTACATATTGAATTGGTTTATTATTTTTAACTGCTTCTACTTGTTTTTTATAAATATCAATTAATTCATTATCTACTTGTTTATCCAAATAATTCAACAGTTCTAATGAATTCAAATTTAATAAATTAGCAAGTAACATTTTAGTATATTCTGAATGAATATATTTTTTACCATATATAATTAATTCCTCTACTGTCATTTATCACCTAACAAACAGAAATAATATACCTGTTAATAACATAAATATACCACTTGGTATTAATATAAAAATTCTATTTTTTTCTTCTTTTTTATTTATTAATCTAAATATTATATAGTTAATTACTATGTCTATTATAACTACTAGTAATAGTACTGATGTATCTAACAATGTAGAATATGATTTAGTAGCACTCATTACTAAATAGTTAATAAATCCAAAGAATGCTAAAACACTTAATAATATATTAGTAATAATACT
>CAZYWD010000154.1:0-1652 GCA_964651795.1 uncultured Muribaculaceae bacterium | reverse complement strand
CAAGTAATAGTAAAAAAAGATAAACAACAATATGAATTATATTTAAATTTATTAAGAGGTAAAGATGAAAAAAATATTAGAAAATAAATTATTTAAACAAATTATTAGATTTGGAATAATAGGTGGATTAGCATTCTTAATTGATTATGCATTACTTTATATTTGTACTGATATAATTGGAATACATTATTTAATATCATCAATTATATCATTTACAGTATCAGTTATATTTAATTATATATTAAGTATTAAATGGGTATTTGAAGTAGATGAAAGAACTGATCCAAAAAGAAATTTCTTACTATTTATTATATTTAGTGTTATTGGACTAGGTATTAATGAAGTAATAATGTATGTAGGTGTTACTATGTGGGAAATTTACTATATGCTAGTTAAAATATTTGCTACATTTATTGTAATGATATTTAATTTTATTACAAGAAAAATATTTTTAGAAAATTAATTATTTTTAGGGGGATTTATGAATAGTATAAAAGATGAAATTGAAAATTTACAATTGAAAATATATCAAAAAGAAGATGAAAATAGAAAATTAGTAGAAAAAAGTGAAGTTAGAAAATATATTGAAAGAAAATGTTTATTAGATTATTTTTCTATAAAAAATTCTAAAATTAAAAATAATATAATAAATTCTGATTTAATTAATTTAATGATAGAAGTAGATAATTTATGTTTATTAAAAAATGTAAAAAGGTATATTTCTAATAAAAACACTCTAAAATTTTATAATGATGTTCAAAAAATATTATTAAGACAATATAAAATAAATAATTGCGAACATGTATGGTATGTAATGGGTGAAAATAAGCAAGATAAAATTTGTAGATGTCTATTATGTGAAGAACAAATGAAACAAAATAAAGTTATTTATAATGGACAAATCGAAGGTAAAAATTTTGATGAAACAAAAAAAGAATACTCTAATTATTTAAAAAAATATCATAATTTAAAAACAGAATGTATTAATGATGAAATAGTAAAAAAATTAATAATAAAAAAGAGGAAATAATTATGGGAAAATTTATTACAATTGAAGGAACTGATTGCTCTGGTAAACAAACTCAATCAGATATGCTAGTAGAAAAATTAAAAAAAGAATTAACTGTTTTTAAAACATCATTTCCAATGTATGATACACCAACTGGTAAGATAGTAGGAGGCCCATATTTAGGAAAAGAATATCTAGGAGATAGTTATTTTGAAGAAGGAGCTGCTAATGTAGATCCAGAAGTGGCTGCTTTATACTATGCTGCAGATAGACTATATAATATTGATAAAATAGAAGAAGCTTTAATTAAAAATGATGTTGTTGTATTAGATAGATATATTGAATCCAATATGGCTCATCAAGGTGGTAAAATATTTGATTCAGAAAAAAGAAAAGCAATGTTTGATTGGTTAGAAAATTTAGAATATAGACTATTAAGTTTACCAAGACCAGATTTAACAGTCTTTCTATATATGCCATATGAGTATGCTTTAGTTTTAAAAGAAAATAGACTAGAAGCACCAGATGGACATGAAAGTAGCAAAGAACATCTATTAAATGCAGAACAAACATATTTGGAATTAGCAAGTAGATATAATTTTAAAGTAATTGAATGTGTTAAAGATGGTCAAATTAGATCTAT
>CAZYWD010000153.1:0-1703 GCA_964651795.1 uncultured Muribaculaceae bacterium | reverse complement strand
TTTAAAGTTTCTTTAGGTATAGGTCTTTTATTATTTAATTCTTTTTTTAGCTTATCAATTTCACTAAAATAACTAGTATCTAAATTAATAATAAAATCATTTTTATTTATTTTTATATTTCTTTTATCAAATGGTTTGATGGTATTAATAGGAATATTCCAACTATTACCATTTTTAATAGCACCTTCAATTCTACCACTAATTAATAATTGTCTAATTCTTCTTTCACTAACATTCCATTTTTTTGCTGCTTCTTTTGTAGTCATAAATTCCATAAAAATCACCTCTATATCAATTATACCGCTAACGGTAGTATTTGTCAATGTTATTGTACCATTAACGGTAGTATTATATTCAGATTTTTGAATTTAATACATAAAAACAAATACTTATATTTTAAGTATTTGTCCTATTTGTAATACATTAGAAGTTAGATTATTTTTTCTTTTTAATTCATCTACTGTAGTATTAAATTTATTTGCTATACTATATAAACTATCTCCTTTAGAAACTGTATATGTTGATTCACCATTTACTGGTATTTTTAATATTTGTCCTATACTTAGTAAATTAGAACTTAAATTATTTAGTTTCATTATTGCATCTTGAGTAGTATTGTATCTTCTAGTTATAGCGTATAAATTATCTCCACTAACTACAGTATAGTTAATGTAATCATTACTAGGTTCTGTTGTAGTACTTGTAGGTATTCTAAGCGTTTGACCAATAGATAAATTGTTTGTTGATAAATTATTTAATGATTTTATAGCATCCACAGTCGTATTATATCTTCTAGCTATAGCATACAAATTATCTCCACTAACTACAGTATAGTTAATGTAATCATTACTAGGTTCTGTTGTAGTACTTGTAGGTATTCTAAGAATTTGACCAATAGATAGATTATTTGTTGATAAATTATTTAATGATTTTATAGCATCAACGGTAGTATTGAATCTTCTTGCAATACTATATAAACTATCACCATTAACTACAGTATAAGTGTTTGGACTTGGACTAGTTGTTTCTTTAGATGGTATGATTAAAATTTGTCCTATACTTAGTGAATTTGTTTCTAAGTTATTAGCATTCTTTAATTCATTAACAGTAACTCCAAATTTTTTTGATATACTCCATAAAGAATCTCCTCTAACTACTGTATAATATTTATCACTAACACTTAATCCAATATATTCAGCAACAGCATCTACTACTGCATCAACATATTTTTCATAATCATTTTTTAATTGGTTGACATCATCACCAGTACTATCTAAAAATCCATATTCAATTATAACTGGTTCAGTAATACCTGTTTCTCTATGTATGAAATAGTAATCTAATGAAGTATTAGATGGTAATCTTTTTTGATATACTTTTCTTACATTTTGACCAGCATTCTCTAAACTATTTAATATTAAAGTGGCTAATTTATCAGTATCTCTTAGAGCATATATTACTTCAGCTCCATCACCACCACCAGCATTTATATGATTAGATATTACTATAACATCACTATTATTTCCATATGAATTTAATATTCTTTTTACTCTTTCTTCAGGATCAACTGTTTCATCTTCTGATCTTATTAAAGTAACAGGAATATTTAATTTTCTAAATTGATCATACATATATTTTGAAATATCTAAAGTTAAATCTTTTTCAATTATTCCATTTCCACTCGCACCAGGATCTTCTCCTCC
>CAZYWD010000152.1:0-1711 GCA_964651795.1 uncultured Muribaculaceae bacterium | reverse complement strand
GAAATCATTATAATCTAATAATGCTGGTTGGAATTGTAAACTTCCTTCTTCAACTTTTGGAGATGGAATGTGATCTAATATCATATCTAATATAGGTACCATAGTTTCCTTTTGAGTACTAATATCTGGATCTAAACTAGATGTTCCATTGATAGCTGATGCATATACAACAGGGAAATCTAATTGATCTAAATCAGCACCTAATTCGATAAATAAATCTATAACTTCATTTATTACTTCTTTAGGTCTAGCAGTTTCTTTATCAATTTTATTAACTACTACGATAGGTGTAACACCAGCTTCTAATGCTTTTTTAAGAACAAATCTTGTTTGAGGCATTGTTCCTTCATAAGCATCTACTACTAGTAATACTCCATCAACCATATTCATGATTCTTTCTACTTCTCCACCAAAGTCAGCATGTCCTGGAGTATCAAGAATATTAATTCTTGTACCCTTATAATCAATTGCTGTTGGTTTTGCTAAAATAGTGATACCTCTTTCTCTTTCGATATCATTTGAATCCATTGCTCTTACATCAACTTGTTCATTTTCTCTAAATGTTCCTGATGATTTAAGTAATCCGTCTACTAATGTTGTTTTCCCATGATCGACATGGGCTATAATTGCTATATTTTTTATATTTTTCATAAAAAAACACTTCCTTTTTTTGCCTGATTTAGTATAGCACATTTTCATATTAAAAGTAAAGAAAAATATATATAATACATAAAAATAAGACCTTTTATTTGTCTTATTTTATTTTTTTTACTAATTGTTTTTCTTTAATTTTAGTGTTTTCTAATTCGTATTTAATAACATCATTAACTTTATCTTGATAATTAACAAATAATTCATCTTGTTGTATTGGAGTTAATAAAATATAATTAACAGGATTTAATTCATAACAGATTAAAAATTCTTTATCTCCTTTTGAAAAATTATTTAAGGTAAAATTATCTCCGATTCTTTGTTTGTTTTTTAAAGATCTAAATGGAATTATTATTCCATCTTTTCTATATTCTGCAAATTTACCATCAGATAGATTAATTATCGCTCCATTAGTAATATCCTTGGTCTTAAAATCATTTGTCGTATTAATAATCAAATTGTCATCAACATCAAAACATATAATGCTTCTTCTATCTTTTGTTTCCACGCATTTTTGTAGATTTGAATATTTGTATGCTGCATCAAAACTTGATGTCATCGAAATCCAAGGACTTCTTTTTGCAGAACATACTAGTTTACCACTAACATGTCCATATACAAAACTAAGTATATCCTTTTTATTTTTTTGTCGATAACATATGTCATACATCTCTTTAGTCATTTTAATATCTTTAGCATTTTTTAAATCACAATATGTTCTAGCCAAAGTACAACTTATTTTTTTTGTTTTTTTAAATTCTTCTAAATCTTCATCTGTTAATGCTCTATAAAGTATCACATAATCACTCCTTTGATAAATTGCTGTATATATTATAACTTTTTCTTTTTAAAGTCAAATTTATGTTATAATTATTTAGGTGAAGTAAAATGAAAAAAATATTATTTTGTTTAATTGTAATACTAATTCCATTCAATATAAATGCAAGTAATAAATTAGAAGTAAAATTAGATAAATGTGTTGATGGAGACACTGCTTGGGTAATATTAAATAATGAATCAATTAAATTAAGATTTTTAGCAATTGATACACCTGAATCAA
>CAZYWD010000151.1:0-1732 GCA_964651795.1 uncultured Muribaculaceae bacterium | reverse complement strand
ATTTCTTTTACTTTTTTATAACTATATATTATTTCTTTAAATTCATCTAATATTACTTCATCATTTTCTATTTCACCTAGCATCATACTAATACTATCTTTTAATATTTTAAAGCCTGTTCTTATAATAAATAATCCTACTATTATAGAAGCTACTTTATCAGAATATTTCAGTATATTTATTTTATCTGAAAATTGCATCAATATACTAGATATTAAAACGAATATAGAACTTACTACATCAGCTCTACTTTCTCTACCACTAGATATTAATATTACATTTTGGTGTTTCATGCCTTCTTTTATTAAATAACTAGATACTAAATATTTAGCTATTATAGTTATTACTGATACAATAACTACTATAATTGAAGGAATAAATATTTCATTATTACTTATTGAACTAATTAAACTTAAACCTATTACTAATACAACTAGACCTATTACAAAACTAGTTATATATTCAGATTTACCATGTCCATAAGGATGTTCTTTATCAGCAGGTTTTAGTGATATACCATTACCAAAAAGTGCGACCATATCTGTAATTAAATCACTAAATGAATGAATTCCATCTGATATCAAAGCACTAGATTTACCAAAAAATCCAACTATTACTTTTAATATAGATAAAAATAAATTTGTAAAAAAACTTAATTTTAATACATTTTGTACTTTCATAAAATTACCTCTTTTTAATATTATATTTGTTTATTTAATTTTAGACTATATAAATTATAAAGTCAAATAAAAAAGGTCATTTTAACCTTTTATTTAAAACTATTTTTTGAATAGTTTTTTCTTTACATTTGTTTTTTCATTTTGTGTTTTTTCTTTACAATAATCTTGTATTAATATTTTTTCTACTTCATTTAAATTTAAATCTAAATTATATTCCTTGTTAAACATTCTTACAAATGATTTAGCCCTATAATATCCATATATTGGATCACTATATATAATTTGAAGTGGTACTAATTGTAGTACTTTATTTCTTATTGTAGTTTGAGCTTTATGTCTTTTAATAATTTCTATCAAATCACTATAATCTATATTTGATGTATTACTTTTAATTGCTTATTTAAATAATAAAAAATTAGATGCTACTATATTATCTATTGTGTTAGTATTATATTTTTATAGAACATTTGAAATAAATTTTATTTTCTTTTAAGATATATTTTTTATTATCTGAAGATACAAAATTATCCCATTCTAATCCTGATAAATACTTTATATTATTCATATTATTCCCCCATAACAATATAATTGTAGCATATTTATATTTGCCTTTACAACCATTATATAATATAATTTCATTAGTGATTGGTCTCAATTGTAGCTTCCTGTCACTTTTTTTATTGAAAAAAACTGATATAAAATCAGTTTATTTAACTTCTATTTTTTCTTTACCACCCATATATGGTTGTAATACTTTTGGTATATTAATTGAACCATCTTCATTATAATTATTCTCAATTAGTGCAATCATACCTCTTGGACTAGCAACTACAGTATTATTTAAAGTATGTGGATAATATGTTCCATTTTCTCCTTTTACTCTAATACCTAATCTTCTTGCTTGAGCATCACCTAAAGTAGAACAAGAACCAACTTCAAAATATTTTTGTTGCCTTGGACTCCAAGCTTCAATATCACATGATTTAACTTTTAAATCAGCTAAATCACCACTACAACAATCTAATTGTCTAACTGGTACATCCCAATTTCTA
>CAZYWD010000150.1:0-1783 GCA_964651795.1 uncultured Muribaculaceae bacterium | reverse complement strand
ATTCATCTTTATATAAAGTTATAGGAATAGATAAATATTCAAATATTTTTTTATATAATTCAAAATTAGTCGCACGATCCATTAAAATAACTATATCATCATATCTAATATCTCTTACAGTTAAAGTATCTTTATCAAATACTTGATATTTATTTTGAATCTTATTTTTAATATCTTCTGCGATAGTAAATATTTCTATTTCTTCTTTTTTATATTCATTACTTATTTCATAATTTAATATTTCTAAATTGCAATTTGTATTTAATTTTCCTTCATTAGAATATGCTAAATTACCATATATCATTTTATGGCTTTCCTTATAATCAGCTCCACCAATTATATTATCCATAACAAGTTCAAATATTGTATTAATATTATTTAATACTTCTTCTCTAGATCTAAAATTTTTATTCAAATCTATTTTTATTCCACCGTTATTATTAGAATAATTATCATATTTAGTTTTAAATAAATTTGGATTAGCATTTCTAAATCTATAGATAGATTGTTTTATATCTCCAACCATATAAACATTATTATCTTCTATAAATGATATAAACAAATCTTGTAAATCATTAGTATCTTGGTATTCATCTATTAATATTTCATTATATTTTAATTCATTTCTAACTAATTCATATTTTTCTAATAAACTTATTGCCATTTTATTTATATCTATGAATTCATATAAATCATTATCATATTTATACTTATTTATTTCTTTATCAAATTGTTTAATTATTTCTATAATAACACTAACATATTTTTTAGTTTCTAAAATAGATTTTTTAATTTCTTCTATATCATTATAACTACACATATTAGTTAATTCTTTTAAATAATCAGATATTCTAGTTTTAATTGTTTTAGCTTCTTCTTCACTACCTCTAGGTAAATTAGGTAATTTAACTATTCCATTTTTTATATCTTCATAAGTTTTACTTAAAAATAAATTGCTTAACAATTCTGTTACTTTTAAATAATATTCATTATCTACCCACTCTTCCAACTCTAATAATTCTTTTCTTATTAAACCTATTTTATTAAATAATAAATCTACATATTCTTTTATTCTATCATTAATAAATGAATCACTATAATAAGTATCTACATAGTTATTTAAATAACCTTCCTTATCATAAATCATATCTAATTTATTATTAATATTTAATACATAATCTTTTATTTCTAAATCATCTTTAGAGCAAAAATCATCTATTAAATTTAAAAATTCAGAATCATTATACATATCTAAAAAAACTTTATCTAATATTTCCTGTTTTTTAATATTCATTATACTTTGTTCACATATAGAAATATTTTTACTTATATTTAATAAATAATTATATTTTTTTACTAAACTTAAAGCATAAGCATCAAATGTAGTAATATAAGCACCATCTAATTTAGTTAATTGTTTTGTTAAATTATTTTGTTTTAATTTTTTTCTAATTCTTTCTTTCATTTCTCTAGCTGCAGCATTAGTAAAAGTTAAGACTAATAATTTATCAACATCTATACCATTTAATACTTTTTGTAATACTCTCTCAGATAGTACAGCTGTTTTACCACTACCTGCTCCAGCACTTACTATTATGTTGGTACCACTTTTATATATTGCATCATTTTGTTCTTTAGTCCAATTAGGCATACTATCACTACCATTCTATTAAATATATTATATCAAATTTTAAAACATTTATATAGTTTAATTAGACTAATTGATAGGTAGTTTTAAATATTCTTTCATCACTACAATATTCCATTATAAATTCATTATCTT
>CAZYWD010000149.1:0-1801 GCA_964651795.1 uncultured Muribaculaceae bacterium | reverse complement strand
ATGTAAATAGCGTTTTATGAAGGAGGAATATTAATATGGCAAAAAAAGGTGAAAACAGACAATTAGTAACACTTAAATGTACTGTTTGCGATGAAAAAAATTATAGAACACCTAAAAATAAAAAGAACACACCTGAACGTATGGAATTAAGTAAATATTGTTCAAGATGTAAAAAACATACAACTCATAAGGAAGAAAAATAATAAAAAAGAAACAAATAGTTTCTATTTTTGTAAAGGAGAAATACTATGATAGACGTTAATGATATTAAAAATGGTATGACATTAATGATAGAAGGAAATATATATCAAGTTGTTGAATTCTTACATGTTAAACCAGGTAAAGGTTCAGCTTTTATGAAGACTAAACTTAAAAATTTAAGAACAGGTGGTACTGTAGAAAAAACTTTTAATACAAATGTTAAATTTGAAAAAGCAAATATTAATAGATCATCAGTTCAATATTTATATAATACAGGAGATACATATTTCTTTATGAATATGGAAAGCTATGAACAATTAGAATTATCAACTGAACAAATTGGCGATAATAAAAACTATCTAATTGAAAATATGTTTGTAGATGTTGTAATGTATGAAGGTGAATTACTAGGTGTAGTTTTACCAGATAAAGTTGAATTTACAATTGTATCAACAGAACCAGCTACTAAAGGAAATACTACTAACAATGCTCAAAAAGATGCATTTGTTGAAACTGGTATGTTAGTAAGAGTACCTTTATTTATTGAACAAGGTGAAAAAATCTTAGTAACAACTGCTGACGGAAAATATTCATCAAGAGCTTAACATATTTGTTAAGTTTTTTACTATTTTAGGAGGTATTTATGGATAAAGTTGTATTAGTAACAGGAAGTTCTAGAGGAATAGGTAAAAGTACTATAATAGAATTTGCTAAAAATGGTTATAATGTAGTAATTAACTACAATAATAGTGAAAAACATGCTAAAGAATTAGAAAAATACATAAAAGATAATTTTAATGTTAAAACTTTAGTAATTAAATGTGATGTATCTAATGAATTAGAAGTAAAAAATATGATAGATCAGATTATAAATAAATTTAATAAAATAGATGTTGTAGTTAATAATGCTGCTATTGAAATAAATAGTGATTTTTGTGATAAAACTAAAGAATCATTTAGAAAAGTATTAGATGTTAATTTAATTGGTACATTTTTAGTAAGTAAATATGCAAGTATTTATATGTTAAAAGAAAAATATGGAAAAATTATTAATATTACTAGTAATAATGCTATTAATAAAAATGATCCAACTACATTAGAATATGATGCATCTAAAGCTGGTATCATCTCTTTAACTCATAATTTATCTAAACAACTTGCTCCTTATATAACTGTAAATGCAGTTGCTCCTGGTTGGGTAGAAACTGATAAAATAAAAGAACTAGATAATAGTTTAAATAATGAATTAATAAAAGAAGAAAGTAAAAATATATTTGTAGGTAGATTTGCTAAAGAGAAAGAAATTGCTTCTTTAATATATTATTTAACTACAAATGATTATATAAATAATGAAGTAATTACAATTGATGGAGGTACTACATGTTAGAACAAGCAGAATTAGAAATATTAGGTCAAATAAAAACAATAGATGAAATTTGTTTATTTAATAGTAAAAAAGTATTAGATGCTTTTAATCAAAATAAATTATCAGAAATTCATTTTAATAGTACGACAGGATATGGATATAATGATATAGGTAGAGATATAATAGAAAAAATATATAGTTGTATATTTAAATCAGAAGATGCTTTAGTAAGAA
>CAZYWD010000148.1:0-1820 GCA_964651795.1 uncultured Muribaculaceae bacterium | reverse complement strand
TGGCAATTCTAAAGCTATACGTAAATACATATCTAAATCTTGTGTATTATGATGAGTAGTAAAAGGTCTAGCTGATGCTCCTGTTAATAATGTTGTTAAAATAGGAGTTTCTACTTCAGTAAATCCTTGATTATCCATAAAATTTTGGATACATCTAATTATTTTAGGACGAGCAAAAGCTATATTTCTTGAATCATCATTAACGATTAAATCAACATATCTTCTTCTATATCTTTCTTCAATATCAGTTAAACCATGAAACTTTTCTGGTAGTGGTCTTAATGATTTTACTAAATGTGTATATTCTAAACATTTAATAGTTATTTCACCTGTACCAGTTTTCATTACTTTACCTTTAACTCCAACTATATCACCAATATCTGCAGTTTTAAATAGAGTATATGCTTCTTCACCAATATCATTTATAGATATATATATTTGAATTGGACCTTTCTTATCTTTTATAGAGAAGAAACTAGCTTTACCCATTTTACGTATAAACATAATTCTTCCAGCTACTACTTCAATATTATCTTGTTCTTCTAATTCCTCATGAGTTAGTGAACTATATTTTTCTTTAACATCTGTTGAAAAAGCTGTTCTATCAAATTTATGTCCAAATGGATCAATTCCTAATTCATTAAATTTTTCTAATTTACCTCTTCTAACCAATTCTTGTTCTGTAAATTCTCTCATTCTTTCACCTCTTTAGTTTGTACTATTTCAGTACTACTTATTATATCTTGAATTCCCTTCAAGTCACTCCTATATATTATCATAAAAGTACTTATAATTACTAGTAAAAATTGAATAATTCCCAAAATACTTAAAATAATAAAATATGTCATATTACTAGTTAAATAAACTAGTATAACTGATAATATTAAATATATTAATCCTGTAGCAATTAAATTTCTTAATAATAAATTTTTTATATTTAATTTTCCCTTTATCTTTACACCACTTATATACATACCTAGTGTATATCCTTTAGTAATTATCGGTACTAGTATAAAATAAAGCATAATAATAAGTGTATTAAATGCATTAAATAAAACATTACCTCTATCTAATTCATAAATGTTTTTACTAAATTCTTTTAAGTAATCTATCTTTCCTATTTCATTGTTTAATACTTGTTCTGTTACTTCAGTTATATTATTTTGAATAATTGTTGTATCTCTTTCTGGAATGAAATAATAAATAAGCATTAAAAACAATCCTATTACTAATATATCTATTAGAAAAGCACTAAATCTTTTTAATCTAATTTTCATATTTTTTCTCTCCTTTAAATTCTTCTATTAAATTTTTTAATTCATCAATACTTTTAGTTTTAAAAATATTGTTTTTTAGTTCACTAGCATTTGGTACTCCTTTTAGATAATATCCAATATGAGTTCTTATTTCTAATAATGCTTGTTTTTCTGGTTTAAATTTTAATAATTTATCTATATGTAGTAAAATCATTTCTAATCTTTCAAGTGGGGTTGGATCATCTATGATGACACCATTTTCTAAATATGCAATAGTCTGTTTAATTAACCAAGGATTACCTAAACAACCTCTTCCAATCATTACTGCATCACAATTTGTATCATTAATCATTTTTTCCGCATCGTAAATACTTTTTATATCACCATTACCTATAACAGGTATTTTAACACTTTCTTTTACTTGTTTTATTATATCCCAGTCAGCTTTGCCACTATAACCTTGTGCTCTAGTTCTAGCATGTACAGTTATAGCACTAGCTCCTGCACTCTCTACTACTTTAGCAATCTCTACAGCATTTATACTATTACTATCCCAACCACTTC
>CAZYWD010000147.1:0-1872 GCA_964651795.1 uncultured Muribaculaceae bacterium | reverse complement strand
GAAATAGTGGAAGTATGTATACTCCATTTAATATGGTATTTATGAATATGTTTAAGAAATTACAAAATTATGATTTAGAATATCACCAAACTCATATAGAAGAATATATATACCAAAAAACAAAGAAATAACTCTTTGTTTTTTATATATTAATTGATTTTTTTAGTAATAAACTATATAATTAATATAGTGAGGTATAATATGCAAAAAATTAAAAGTATTACAATAACAATATTAAGTTTATTATTCTCTTTTTTTATGGTATCTGGATATAGTTTTTTAATGACAGATAGCTTAGATTTAATAAATAAAAACTTATTTTATATAATAATATCAATTATATCATTTATAATATATTTTATACTTTTTAATTTATTATTAAAATACATATATTATAGATTGGATAATAGTAAAGAAAAAGAAACTAAAATAGGTAAATTATTTACTAAATTTGATGAACATCCATTTAAATTTAGTTTAATTTTTATGCTTATTTGTTGGTTACCATATATAATTTCATTTTTTCCAGCTATATTATCACCAGATCCAAGTTTTCAAATCAAACAATTTTTTGGAATAGAAAATAAATATTCAACTTATTCAATAATGTTAGATGAATCAGTATTAATAACTAATCATCATCCAGTAATTCATACATTATTACTAGGTGTATGTGTTAAAATAGGAACACTATTTAATAGTACTAATTTAGGTTTATTTATATATAGTTTAATTCAAATATCTATATTAGTATCTACTTTAGCATTCACACTTTATTACCTAAAAAAAATAAATGTTAGTTATAAGTTCAGAAAATACATATTATTTATTTATGCATTTGTACCAGTATTTCCATTTTATGCTATGTCAGCTGTTAAAGATGTAATATTTGGAGCACTAATAATTTTATATATTATATTATTAAATGAATTAATAAAAAAACAAAATATAAAACTAAAAGAAATGATTGTATATATATTACTTATGATATTTATTATATTATTTAGAAATAATGGAATATATGTAATAGTATTATCATTTCCATTCCTTTTTTTCAATAAACAAATAAGAAAAAAATTAATTATATTATTTATAATACCAATAATATTTTATCTAAGTTATTCAAAAATAATATTACCAAGTTTTAAAATAACACCAGGTAGTATTAGAGAAACTTTATCAATACCATTTCAACAAACTGCTAGATATGTAAAAGAACATGAAAGTGATTTAACTGATGAACAAATAAAATCTATTGATAAAATATTAGATATTTCAGATATAGCTACTAGGTATAAACCTAATTTAGCAGATCCAGTTAAAAATAAATTTAATAGATATTATAAAGATGAAGATTTAAAAAACTATTTTAAAACTTGGTTTGAATGCCTATTAAAACATCCAGATACTTATATAGAAGCTACAATGAATAATGTTTATGGATATTTTTATCCAATAAAAACTAATTGGTATATTTATAATAAATATGATACTAGAATAGTAAAAGATGGATTTAATTATCATTATAATTCATTAGATACTAGTAGAACAGTATTAAGTAGTTATGGATTTATATTCCCATATATTCCAATATTAGGTTTAATTGTAAATATTGGATTTAATACTTGGCTAATGTTTATAATGTTTTCATATTTAATATATAGAAAAAAATACAAAGAAATGGTATACTTATTACCAGGACTTATATTAATATTAGTGTGTATTGCTTCACCGGCTAATACATACTTTAGATATGCATTACCATATATATTTGGTATGCCATTAATGATAGGAATTTTTGAAAGTAGGAGAAAATAAATGAAAAAAATAGCAATATTAATACCATGTTATAATGAATCAAAAACAATAGAA
>CAZYWD010000146.1:0-1885 GCA_964651795.1 uncultured Muribaculaceae bacterium | reverse complement strand
AGAATATTTAATACAACATATAAACTAGTTTAACAATATTATAAAAACTAATTAGTGTTTGAACAAAACAAGACAAAATTATGATATAATTTATATAGGTGATATTTATGAAAAAAATAACTTTTTTAGCTCTTCATTTAGGATATGGCGGTATTGAAAAATGTATTACTACACTTGCTAACTCATTAGTAAATGATTATGAAATAAATATAATTTCAACATACAAAATATATGATCAACCATCATTTAAACTAAATGATAAAATAAAAGTAGAATATTTAATGAATTATGGACCAAATAAAAAAGAAATAAAAGAATCATTAAAAAAACATAAATATATCACATTTATAAAAGAAATATTTAAAGCTATCAAAATATTAAAATTAAAAAAACAATTAATGATTAATTATATAAAAAATTGTAATAGTGCTGTTATTGTATCTACAAGAGAAATACATAATAATTGGCTAGGTAAATATGGTAATAAAAAATCAGTCAAAATAGGTTGGGAACATAACCATCATAATAATAATCAAAAATATATAAAAACATTATTAAAATCAATAGAAAATCTAGACTATTTTATATTAGTATCAAAATCATTACAACAATTTTATCAAGAAAAAACAAATACAAAATGTATATATATACCTAATGCCTTAGATGAATATCCAACTAAATATGCAAGTTTACAAAAGACAAATATTGTATCAGTAGGTAGATTATCTTATGAAAAAGGTTTTGATGACTTAATAGATGTATTTAAATCAGTTAATCAAATATATCCTGAGTGGAAATTAAATATAGTTGGTGATGGATTTGAAAAACAAAACATTGAAACTAAAATAAAAAAATTAAATTTAGAAAATAAAATTATTTTACACGGATACCAAGACAAAACATATATAAATGAATTACTATTTAATTCATCAATATATGTGATGCCATCTCGTTCAGAATCATTTGGACTCGTATTATTAGAAGCATTTTCATATGGATTACCTGCAGTTGCTTTTGATAGAGCTGTGGGTGCGAAAGAGCTAATTAGTGATAATTGGGATGGATATTTAATACAAAATAGTGATAAAGAACAAATGACTAAAAGAATATGCGAATTAATAAAAAATACTAATAGAAGAGTAATAATGGGCGCTAATGCACTTAAAAAAGCAGAACAATATAATGTTTCCAATATAAAAAAAGAATGGATAAAAATAATTGAGGAGTAGAATATGAAAAAAGTACTATTTATTTCATCGACTGGTGGACATCTAAATGAATTATTACAATTAAAATCAATGTTTAAAAAATATGATTCATATATTGTAACCGAAAAAACCAAAACAAATAAAGATCTAAAAAATGACTATAATAATGTTTCATATTTATTGTATGGAACAAAACATCGTCCATTTAGATATATATTTGTAGCTATATTTAATATATTAAAAAGTTTATTTTTATATATTAAAATAAGACCTAATGTAATTGTAACAACAGGAGCACATACAGCTGTTCCAATTTGTTTAATAGGAAAATTATTTAGAACAAAAATAATTTACATTGAAACATTTGCTAATATACATACAAAAACATTAACTGGTAAAATAATTTATCCAATAGCTGATTTATTTATAGTACAATGGGAAGGTATGTTAGATTTATATCCAAAAGCTAAATATTGGGGGTGGATATTTTGATATTTGTAATATTAGGAACACAAGATAAAGAATTTGGTAGAATGTTAAAAGAAATAGATAGCTTAATAAAAGATGGAATAATAGATGAAAAAGTAGTCGTACAAGCTGGTAGTACAGTTTACCATAGTGATACAATGGAAATATTAGATTATATTCCAATGAAAGAATTTACTAAATATATTAAA
>CAZYWD010000145.1:0-1907 GCA_964651795.1 uncultured Muribaculaceae bacterium | reverse complement strand
TGTTAAATATCATAATAAATATAGTATTGATGATTCATTAGATGATAGAACAAAATTATTTTGTAGAATAGTTAGAGATGCAGATAAACTAGATATTATTAAAGAACAATGTAATACTATATATCAAGAAAAAATAATAATAAAACCAGAATTAATTAATAATATATATAATTATGAGTTATGTAAAAATGAATTTGTTTCAAATGAAGTAGACTCAATAATTAGGATGCTATCTTGGATATTTGATTATAATTTTAAATATTCATATCACTATTTATTAGATAATAAGATAATAGAAAATAAATTTAATTTATTAGAAATATATGGTGAAATAGAAGAAATAACTAAATTAAAAGAATTTGTTTATAAAGAAATAGAAAAGAGATGTTAATATGTTAGATACTAAATATAATCATAAATTAGTAGAAGAAACTAAATATGATAATTGGAAAAATAAAGGTTATTTTGAATCAGGAAATTTATCTAAAAAACCTTATTGTATTGTCATACCACCACCAAATGTAACTGGTAAATTACATTTAGGTCATGCTTGGGATACAACTTTACAAGATATTATTATTCGTTATAAGAGAATGGATGGATATGATACTTTATGGTTACCTGGAATGGATCATGCCGCAATAGCAACAGAAGTAAAAGTAGTTAATAAATTAAAAAGTCAAGGTATTGATAAATATGAATTAGGTAGAGATGGTTTCTTAGAGCGTGCTTGGGAATGGAAAGAAGAATATGCACTAAACATTAGAGAACAATGGGCTAAATTAGGATTATCACTAGACTATACTAAAGAAAGATTTACTTTAGATGAAGGATTAGAAAAAGCAGTAAATAAAGTTTTTATTACTTTATATAATAAAGGACTAATATATAGGGGAGAAAGAATAATTAACTGGGATCCAGTATCTAAAACTGCTTTATCAAATGAAGAAGTTATTTATAAAGATATTGAAGGAGCATTTTATCATTTAAAATATTTTATAGAAGGAACTAATGACTATTTAGAAGTAGCAACTACAAGACCTGAAACATTATTTGGCGATACTGCAGTAGCAGTTAATCCAAACGACACTAGATATAATCATTTAATTGGTAAAAACGTAATACTTCCAATTGTTAATAAACTAATACCAATTGTAGGAGATGAACATGCTGATCCAGAATTTGGTACAGGTATTGTTAAAATAACTCCTGCTCATGATCCTAACGATTTTGAAGTTGGAAATAGACATAATTTAGAAAGAATTAACGTTATGAATCCTGATGCAACTATGAATAGTAATGCTCTTCATTACGCTGGATTAGATAGATATGAATGCCGTAAGCAATTACTTGAAGAATTAAAAGAAAAAGATTTATTAATTAAGATTGAACCTATAACACACTCAGTTGGATATAGTGAAAGAACTGATGTTATGGTTGAACCATATTTGTCTAAACAATGGTTTGTTAAGATGGATGATATTTCTAAACATGTATTAGAAAATCAAAAAAATAAAGACACAAAAGTAAACTTTGTACCAACAAGATTTGAAAAAATACTAAGTCATTGGATGGAAGATTGTCATGATTGGTGTATTTCTAGACAATTATGGTGGGGACACAGAATACCTGCTTGGTATAAGGGTGACGAAGTAAAAGTTCAAGTTGAATGTCCTGGTGATGATTGGACACAAGATCCAGATGTACTAGATACTTGGTTTAGTAGTGCATTATGGCCATTTGCTACATTAGGATGGCCTAATAGTACAGAATTAGTAGATAGATATTATCCAAATGACTGTTTAATGACAGCTTATGATATCATATTCTTTTGGGTATGTAGAATGGTTTTTCAAGGTTTAGAGTTAACAAATAAAAGACCTTTTAAAGATTGTTTGATTCATGGC
>CAZYWD010000144.1:333-1941 GCA_964651795.1 uncultured Muribaculaceae bacterium | reverse complement strand
TGATTTTTTCATTATTATCTAATTCTAATATATATTTACCAGATTTAGTTTTTTTAATCTTCTCTATTTTCATAAATATCACCTATGTTAATTATATCAAACATTTGTTTGTTCTTCAAGTATAAATTTTATATAATTATATTTTATTTCTTAATTCTCTTTTACTTAAATTATTTTCTATACACATATTTATAATAGTTTCTTTTTGATTCTTCTTTTATTGATAATAGTATTGTCCACAATGTCCAATTCAATTTTGCAGCCACTGGTTGCACTTTTTCAAATGTAATATAAAAAAGTCTCATATTATATAAATTTCTTAAAGAATATCCTTTACCTATTTCTTCAGTTAATTTTTTAGAATAATCCTTAATTATCCCTTCACCATAATGTTTACCTACTTCACTTAACATTTTACCTACATTATAATATGTTTTTAAATCACTTTTATTTTTACTATAATCTTTTACTTTCTTATATACTTCATTATTTATTAATTCTTGTTTTATTGATTCATAATAATTCATATTTCCTCCTTTAAAAAGCAGATTATCCATCTGCTTTCTTACTTGTTAAATATGTAACTTTTTCAGCAACTACTTCTACTACTTGTCTTCTTGTTTCTTCATCTAATTCAACATTTCTTGATTGAATACGACCTTTAATACCTAATAGATCACCTTTATGGCAATATTCTGCTGCATTCTCAGCTACGCCTTTCCATAGAACACATGAAATGAAATCTGTATCATATTCGCCATCAGCATTTTTATAACTTCTAGGAACAGCTAAAGTAATACTGGTTACTTTATTACCATTTTCAGTTTCATATAGTTCTGGATCTTTTACTAATCTACCAACTAGTACTGTTTGATTTAGCATGTTTTTTCCTCCTTTCTGATACCAATATACACAATAAAAAAAGAGAACTCAAATGACAAATTCTCTTTATTTATAAGGATTTTTTTACAAATTTTTAATATCTGTTTTAACAATTTTTAATTATTTAATTATTTAATTTTTCAAATTATTAAAATCTGTTAAAAATAGTTTTTTAGTAAATTATTTAATTCTACCGCATATTCCATAGGCAATTCTTCTCTAAATCTATCTATAAATCCCATAATTATTAATTCTTTAGCTTTTTCTTCATTTATTCCCCTACTCATTAAATAAAATAGTTTTTCTTTACTTATCTTGGAAACTGTTGCTTCATGATTAATATATGAACTATTATTATCAACTATATTAGTAGGTATTGTATCTGACTTAGATGTATCATCTAATATTATAGTATCACATTTGACCGTAGCTTTAGAGTTGATTGCTTTTTTACTTATTTTAACTAATCCCCTATATGTTGCATTACCACCACTAGCCGCTACTGACTTACTAATGATATTACTTTCTGTATTAGGTGCTAAATGAATCATTTTAGCTCCTGCATCTTGGATCTGATCTTTAGATGCAATTGCGACTGATATGCAATTTCCTTTAGCACCTTTTCCATTTAAGATACAACAAGGATATTTCATATTAGTTTTAGAACCTATATTACCATCAATCCATTCCATTAATCCATATTCATCAACAATACTTCTTTTGGTA
>CAZYWD010000144.1:0-323 GCA_964651795.1 uncultured Muribaculaceae bacterium | reverse complement strand
CTTCTACTATAGCTCTTTTAGTTACCAAATTATAAACATCAGTGGACCAGTTTTGAATAGTAGTATATCTACATTTAGCGCCTTTTTTAACATATATTTCAACAACAGCTGCATGTAATGAATCAGATGTATAAGTAGGTGCTGTACAACCTTCCATATAATGTAATTCTGAATTTTCATCAACTACTATTATTGTTCTTTCAAATTGCCCCATATTCTTTGTATTTAGTCTAAAATAGCTCTGTAATGGTCTATCTATCTTAGTATTAGGTGGAATATATATAAATGTTCCCCCACTCCATACAGCACCATTTAAAGCAGTA
>CAZYWD010000143.1:0-1981 GCA_964651795.1 uncultured Muribaculaceae bacterium | reverse complement strand
GATGAATCAAGATTATTGGTGTTAGATAAAGAAACAGGTAATATAGAACATAAACATTTTAAAGAAATAATTAATTATTTAGATAGTAATGATGTATTAGTACTAAATGATACTAAAGTAATACCTGCTAGATTAATTGGTGTTAAAGAAGAAACAAATGCTGTAATAGAAATATTATTACTAAAAGATCATGGTGATAATATATGGGAATGCTTAACTAAACCGGCTAAAAGAATAAAAGTGGGAACAATAGTAAAATTTAGCGATAAATTAAGTGCGAAATGTATAGAAATAAAAGATGAAGGTATTAGATTATTTGAACTAATATATGAAGGTATATTATATGAAATATTAGACGAATTAGGAGAAATGCCACTACCACCTTATATACATGAAAAATTAGAAGACAAAAATAGATATCAAACAGTATATGCTAAAAACATAGGTAGTGCGGCTGCTCCTACAGCAGGATTACATTTTACCAATGATTTATTAGAAAAAATAAAAGAAAAAGGAATTACAATATGCTATGTAACTTTACATGTAGGACTAGGTACATTTAGACCAGTAAGTGTTGAAGATGTCACAAAACATATTATGCATAGTGAATTTTATCAAATGAGTAAAGAAACTGCTGATATACTAAATGAAGCTAAAAAAACTAATAAAAGAATTATTAGCGTAGGAACAACTTCTACTAGAACATTAGAAACAATAATAAAAAAATATGGTTGTTTTAAGGAATGTAGTGGTAATACAGAAATATTTATATATCCTGGTTATAAATTTGAAGCAATAGATTCTTTAATTACTAATTTTCATTTACCTAAATCAACATTAATAATGTTAGTTAGTGCTTTAGCTGGTAAAGAAAAAATAATGAATGCTTATAATGAAGCAGTTGAATTAGAATATAGATTTTTCTCGTTTGGAGATGCAATGTTTATAAAATAAAAGACATTTTAGTCTTTTTTTGATATAATATTATTACAGGGAGTTAGTTGTATGGAAAAGATAAATAGCATTATAAAAAAAGAAATAGAAGAATTGGAAATCAAAGATTTAAAAGAATGCTCTTTCATTCTTAAATTAAATGAAATAATATTAGAAAATAAAAGAAATATAAAAATACCTAAATATAGAAATAATATTGATTTTGAAAAAAGTTTTCAATATTCAAAAAAATTTTTTGACACAATTTCTAAAGAATATAGTTCGTATTTGGATAAAAGAAGAAAAGAAGGAGTGTTTTTATTTAATAATGATGTAAATAGTTTAGCATTTTCTAATTTAGTTGATGGAAAAAAAATTATTCATTTTCCTATAATAGGAACAATAGAAGATTCATATACAATAACACACGAGATAATTCATGATATGAGTATATCAGATGAATACTCAATAAATCGTTATCTATTTTGTGAAGTTGTTTCATTATTAGCTGAAATGTTACAAAAAGATTATTTTCATAATAATGAAAGACCAAAAGATTATTTAATCAATGAAAAAGAGACATTATATGCCTTACAAAATAAATCAATAATAATAAATTTTGAATTAGAACTTATTAATATCTATTTAAATAATGGTTATATAAGTAAAAATAATTTAATAGATATAATGAATAAACATTCATTTAGTGAGATAGATTTAATAATTAATGATATTGAAACAATATTAACAAATGAGGAAATGAATTTTTCATATGAACAAAGATATATAATTGGATATACTATTGCTTCATATATGCATAATAGGATACTTAAAAAAAATAATATATCTGAATTTATTGATATAAATGATTCATTAAATATATATTCTATAGAGCAATTATTAACATATCTAGATTTAGATTATAAAAATAGTGAAGATTTCGATTTAACAGATGAATCTTATGAAAAAATAGAGAAAAGTTATATTAAACAAATTAAATCAATTTAAAGACATTTCAGTCTTTTTTTGATATAATTTTTATAGGTGG
>CAZYWD010000142.1:0-2001 GCA_964651795.1 uncultured Muribaculaceae bacterium | reverse complement strand
AATAGAAGAATTAATACAAAATAGTATTGTAGAAGTAAAATATAGTGAATATAAAGTAAATAATACTTTAGTAAATAATTATTATAATATTGGTAAAATATTAGTAGAAGTACAAAGTAAAAAAAGAGCAGAATATGGAGAAGAAATATTAAAAAAATGGGCTGAATATCTTTCAAATAAATATGGAAAGGGATATGATTATTCGAATTTAAAGAGATTTAGATTATTTTATAAAAGATTTGAAAAAGGAGGCGCACTGAGCCACCAATTGAGTTGGACTAATATTAGATTACTTTTACCAATAAAAGATAATAATGAATTTAACTATTATTATAATCAGTGTATAATAAGAAATCTATCATCAAGAAAGCTAAAAGAAATAATTAAAGATAATGAATTTCATAAATTACCATATATTGAAAAAGAAAATATAAGTATAATTGATAATAATTATAAATTACAAATAAAAGAAATGATAAAAGATCCTATCTTAGTAGATATAAAAGGAAAAATAACAGAAAAATTACTAGAAAAACATATAGTAGAAAATATAAATACATTTATGAATCAATTAGGAATAGGATATGCATATATAGATCACCAAGTAAAAGTAAATAAAGGAATAATAGATATATTATTATATAATATAAAAGTAAGATGTTTTGTAGTAGTAGAATTAAAGACAACAAAATTTAATCCAAAATATATAGGACAATTAGAATATTATATGAATGAAATAGATAAAACATATAAAGATATAACAGATAATAAAACAGAAGGAATAATAATATGTAAGGGTAAGAATGGATATAGTATAGATTATATATCAAATAAAAGTATATTTATTACTACTTATAAAAAACTACCTATTTGTTAAAATACTTTTTTTTCTATTCTTCTATTTTTATAATTAGTAAAATGTGATAAAATATATACTAGGTGATAATATGAAACCATTAGTACTATGTATATTAGATGGATGTGGAATAAGAAAATCAAGCGATGGAAATGCATTTAAAAATGCTAAAAAACCTAACTTTGATATGTTATTAAAAAAATACCCACATTCTTTATTAAAAGCAAGTGGTGAAGCAGTAGGACTTCCAAAAGGTCAAATGGGTACAAGTGAAGTGGGTCATATGAATATAGGCTCAGGTAGACTAATGTACCAACCACTAGAATTTATAAATAAATCAATAAAAGATAAAACATTCTTCCAAAACGAAGAAATTTTAAAAGTAATAAATCATACTAAACAAAATAATTCTAAATTACATATAATGGGTCTATTATCAGATGGTGGTGTACATTCTAGTATTGATCACTTATTAGCTTTAATAGATATGTGTAAAATGAATAATATAAAAGAAGTATATTTTCATTTATTTCTAGATGGTAGAGATGTAGAACCAAAAAGTGCTTTAAAATATTTAGAAATATTAGAAAATAAAATAAAAGAAACAGGTATTGGTAGTATTGCTACTATTGGTGGTAGATACTATGGTATGGATAGAGATAATAACTTTGATAGACTAAAATTATCCTATGATAATATTTGCTATGGAAAAGGATATAAATATAATGATGCAAAACAATATATAGAATATAACTATGGAAAAGATTTAACTGATGAATTTTTATTACCTGGTATTATAAATAATAATCCAATAGATGATAATGATGGTTTAATAGTATTTAACTTTAGAAAAGATCGTTTAAGAGAAATGTTAACTTGTATTACTAATCCTAGTGAATATGAAGAGCAAGCTAAAGAAAAAGATCTAATTATAAGAAAATATAATAATTTAAAAGTAGTTACAATGATGCCAGTAGTAGAAACAGTTAAAGCTAGTCATGCATTTAATGATGCTGATAATAAAAATATATTAGTAAACTATTTACATAATAATAATCTAAGTCAATTAAGAATTGCTGAAACAGAAAAATTTGCTCATGTAACATTCTTCTTTGATGGTGGTAAAGAAATAGAATATAATGATA
>CAZYWD010000141.1:0-2019 GCA_964651795.1 uncultured Muribaculaceae bacterium | reverse complement strand
ATAGAAAAAAAATGGCTGTAACTGATATCAACTCAAAAGATGCCATAACACACTTTAAAGTACTAGAAAGATATAGTAATGCTACTTTAATAGAATTAAAGCTAGAAACAGGTCGTACTCATCAAATAAGAGTACATATGAATTACATTGGTTATCCAGTTGTTAATGATCCTGTATATGGTAGAAGAAAAATAATAGATTCAACAGGACAATGCTTACATGCAAAAACTCTAGGATTTATTCATCCTAGAACTAAAGAATATATGGAATTTGATAGTGAACTACCTGAATGTTTTACAAATATATTAAATATGCTTAAAGATTAAGAAAATATATAAACAAACTTAATATAGTCGCATATGTTGTAAATATGAGATAAGGAATTAAAAACTTAGATGCCTTCTCATTAATATTTTTAGTTTCAACATATAAGAATAAACCAGTAATTAAGATTGCTAAAATATCAATTAAACCTAATAAAGGACTTTTTAAACAAAAGAATACCCCTAAATATAATTGATTAAAAATATAATTTAAAATTAAAATCCAGTTATAAGTTTTATTTTTAAATTTAATTTCTTTAATTACTAAATAAACAGAATAAGCAATCAAAATATATAAAATACCCCAAGCTATTCCATATAACTGTTTAGGTAAAGCAAAAAATGGTAAGTTTAGAGTATCAAAATATGATGTGCACTTATTAAATAATAATGTACTAATAGACCAAGGAATTAGTAAAATAATGTATATAAATATGTTTTTCATTAAAACACCTCTTTACATATATTATGAACTATATTAAAATAATATTACATTAATTGGAGGTAATTATGGAACAAGTAATAATAAGCAAAAATGACGAAATAGTTATGAAATTACTTCATTACTTTATAACAGAAATGGGATATAGTCCAATTGTATTACATGGCGCTAAAGATGAAATTTGGCTAGAAAAACTAGATGGATCTTATCAAATTGTAAGAATAGTTTCAAACTATATACATAATAATGAACAATTAGATTTCGATATATATAAAACAAAACAAATAGTTAAAAAAATCAAAAGAAAAACATTTTCTTATTCATTAAATACATTAAGTTTATTTGTTAATATTGGTGATAATGTTAAAATGAAAGAATATACACATCTAAATAAAATAGATTGTGCTAATCTAACAAATTTTGATGATATAAAAAAATATAATTTTATAATAGAAGAATTCCCTGATATAACAAAGGAAACAAATTATAAAGAAAAAGGATTAGAATTATTTGCTAAAATAACAGATGATATAGCTAAGAAAAATGAAAAAGAAAATGTTAAAAATGAAGAAATATTTAAACAAAAAAAACCATATATAACATATGCTATTATCTTAATAAATGTAGTAATATTCTTACTTGGAAATATCAATATCGATGTAATTAATAAATTATTCTTACCAAGTTATATTGGCAATGATTATTATAGAATAATAACAGCCGCATTCACACATTATGATATATTCCATTTATTATTTAATATGTATGCACTTTACATAATAGGACCACAAATAGAAAGTTTCTTTGGTAAAACAAAATATTTAATTATATATCTATTTAGTGCTCTTATTGGTAGCTTGATGTCACTAACATTTATGGCTGATGGTGGTGGATCACTAGGTGCTAGTGGAGCAATATTTGGATTATTTGGATCATTACTAGTATTTGGATATCATTATAGATTATATTTAGGCAATGTTTTAAGATCACAAGTAATACCTTTAATAATATTCAATTTAGTATTAGGATTTTTAGATAAAAATATAGATAATGCTGCTCATATAGGTGGATTAATTGCTGGTATATTAATATCTATGGCAGTAGGTGTTAAATATAAATCTAATAATACTGAGAAAATAAATGGAATAATACTATCAATAATTATTCTAGCATTCTTAATTTACACAGCATTTATAAGAGTTTAAAAAAAAGTATTCAAAATGAAATTGAAACTAAGAAAAATGTCGTAGAAAC
>CAZYWD010000140.1:0-2021 GCA_964651795.1 uncultured Muribaculaceae bacterium | reverse complement strand
CTACTATTAAAAGAAGATATCCAATATGTGAAACTTATCTTTTTCCTTGTTTAGTTCAAGGAGAAAATGCTAGTATTGATATAAATAAAAAAGTCATACAAGCTGATAACTTTGGTTTAGATGTAATAATAGTAGGTCGTGGTGGTGGATCATTTGAAGATATGAATTGCTTTAATGATGAAGTATTAGCTCGTACAATTTTTAATATGAAAACACCTGTAATAAGCGCTGTAGGACACGAAATAGATTTTACTATAATAGACTTTGTGTCTGACTTAAGAGCTCCTACACCTACAGGAGCTGCTGAATTGGCGGTACCTAACATATATGATTTAACTAATATGCTAAAACAATATAATATTAGATTAAATGAAGTAACAATTAAAAACATAAACTATAAAAAATTAATAATGGAAAAAGTAAAAACATCTTATGTTATAAAAAATCCAATGTTAATGTATAATAATAAAAAACAAGCAATAGACGTAAAAAGTGAACAACTTAAAAATTGTTTAAAAAATATAATAATTACTAAAAAAGAAAAAATAAATTTAATAAAAAATAGTCATTTAATTAAAAATCCTGATGCAATATATAAAAATAAATTAATAGAATTTAATAGATTAATTGAAAAATTAGAAATATTAAATCCAATGTCAGTATTAAAAAGAGGATATGCTATTACATATAAAAATGATTTAGTAATAAAAAATATAAAAGATTTAAAAGTAAATGATTTAGTAAAAATTAAATATCATGATGGTAATATAGAAGCAAAAATAGAAAGGATTGAAAAATAATGGAAAAGAAAAAATTTGAAGATAAAGTAGAGGAATTAGATAATATAATTAATGAATTAGAAAATGGTGAAATAGATTTAGATGATTCTATTAATAAATATACTAAAGCTATGAAACTAATTAAAGAATGTGATGAAGAATTAAAAAAAGTAGAAGAACAAGTAAATAAGATTGTTTTAGAAAATAATGATGTAATAGATAATGAAACAACTGAATAAACAGTTGTTTTATATTGACTAATTTTATTTATAGTGTATTATATATACTGGTGATTTAAATGAATAGAATTAATGTTCAAGATTTGAAATATCATTATATTACTTTTGGAAGTGAAAGTATAATTAATTCAACAAAAGATGGTATATTTAAAAGATTTTTACCTTCATTAAATCTAGAAGTTAAAAAAAATAAAGAAAAAAAACTAATCTTATTAGATAAGATAGATGAATTAAAAAAATATTATGCTAACATAAATAGTTTAGTATATAGTATTAATAATGACTTTTTAGCGGGATATATTGTAAAAATATGTGAAGGTTTACCACTTAATGAAGTATTTTTATTACCAGAACAAAAAATAAATGCTTTAAAACAATTAAAAATAATATTAAATGATTTTGAAAATTATGGAATTATATATGAAGATATACACTTTGATAATATTTTTTATGATGAAAAAACAAATAAACTAAAATTAATTGATATAGATAATATAAAAATAGATAATTTTTCTATAGATACAATATCTTTTTTAACCAAATATTACTTTAATAATGGCGGTAAAGATGAGAAAAAAAGTAGAATATATAATTTTAACTTAATATCCTATATGTTATTATATAATTGTACATCAGACTATAATTTTGATTATTTAATAAAAAATAAAAATAATGTATTTTATAATAAAGAAGTTGATAACTTAGTTGAAAATTTATTATCTACAAAAATTGATACATTATGTGATAACGAATATTTAATTGATATGATTGATGAAAAAGTACTAATAAAATAGTATTTTTTTAATGATTAAATTAATAATAGTAATGTAGTCTGTATTAAAGGAGACGATAAATATGTTTTTTAAAAAACTAAAACAATCGTTATCTCTTCTTCTTGTAGCTATTGTTATTATTCCAAGTACTGCTTTAGCTTATTCCGAATATATAATTCCAGGTGGTGAGAATGTAGGAATTGAAGTGAAATCAAAAGGTGTATTAATAG
>CAZYWD010000139.1:0-2036 GCA_964651795.1 uncultured Muribaculaceae bacterium | reverse complement strand
TATTTGCAGTAGCGCTTATTTTTACTTGTATTACCTCATATGATGCTTTAGGTGTTAGATGGGAAAGTGGTAAACAAGCTGAAGCAATTAATGAGATATTTGATTCTTTAATGAAGAAAAATCGTAAAAAAGCTTTTAAACATTTAAAAGAACAATTAGGTCATGAACCATTAGAAGTATTTGTGGGATTTTTATTAGGAACAATAGTTGCTTCTATATTTACTCTATATTTTTAAAAAAATGAAAATAACTATTTTATATTTTTCATAAATGTGTTAAAATGAATATAGGTGATAATATGATTACACTAGAAGATATTAAGGGGACACTAGATAGTAATATTAACTTAACAGATGAAATTAGAGATAATTTCTATAGTTTAATATATCTATTTAACGAAAGATATCCTAAAATAAGTTTAGAAAATTTGAATAGAAATTTAAAAACTTTACAAGTAATTAAATCAAATAAATTTATTAATAAAAGAGTTTCAAGATATAATTTTGTAACTAATATATTAGAATTTAATATTGATAAAATTAATGAAGGATATGATATGAAACATGTTATGATGTATGAATTATTAGAATTAATTGCTAATAATGGTAGTCAAATAGGTTTCAATAAAAATAATAAATTTGAAGCTTTAAATGCAGGATATACTGAGATTTTAGCAAACAATTTAGTTGGTAATGATAGTGATATAGAATACTTACATGATGAAATTATTACAACTAATATGATAGCTTTAATGGTTGGTAATGATAATTTATTTAATGCGTATTTTAATAATGATGCTGAATTATTAATTAATAGTTTAATTAATGAAGGAGTGGAAGTTTAATATGGGTGCAACTTTAATTGAAGAAATGAATTATAGATATAATAATCCTACGATTGCTCTAGCACCAGATGAGAAAGTTGTTACAGCTTTTCTATCTAGGGAAAGAGAAAGACATGTAATTGAACAATTTGCTTTATGGGCAAGTATGAGTAGAGAGAATGTTAATGATAAATTAGTTAGTATGGTTAATACTAACACTAAAGAACAAAGTCTTACTAAATAAATTTGACATTTCAAAAAAATAATAATATAATCTATATGACAGGTGATGCTGTTATCATTAGAATGATCAATGATAATCCACGCCGGTGGACGATAATATCCGGTATTGATGTAGTCTGTCATCTAATACAGTCCAGATCAAAAATATGTAGAAAAGTTCTAGAAATAGAACTTTTTATTTTAAAAATATTTACAAACTAATGTTCGTATGATAATATTAAAATAGAGGTGACAACTATGAAAATAAAATTAGAACAAGCAACTAAAAAAATTAATATTTCAGATTATACATTAAAGGAAATAGCATATTTTTTTGAAAAATACGATAATTCTATATTATTAATAGAAACAGAAAACAGAAAAATAGAATGTAAAATATCAAAAAATATTTTACCACATTTAATTGGAATGCATTATGCTTATATAAATCATAAAAATAAAGCTTTATATAAAGGATTAAGTGGATTTAATATGTTGAAAGGTGGCATTGTTACTCTTAATGATTTAAAAAATAATATAAAACAAAACACTAAATCAAGATTAGCTTGGAAAAATATTAAAAATAGAATTGAATACTTGCCAATGTTTTTAAATACATTAGAAAAAAATATGAGATTTAAAATGATAGAATTAAGTAAAATTTATTTTAATACAAAATTAAAAGGTAATTATGCACTATTTAAAATAGTAAATGAGAATGGTAAGGCAATATACCCACTATTTTCGTTAAAAGAATTAACATCAAAAAAAATGATTATTGAAACTTTTATAATTGAAACAGATATTTCTTTATTGGGTGCACTAGAAGAGGAAAAAATTGAAAATATAACATTATTGAGAAAACAACCGATACTTAAATAGTAGTAGTTATTTTTTTTAAATATGATATAATTTATAACAAGGTGATTAAAATGGATGAAAGAAAAGAATTAGCAACCCTAATATTTCCAAATATTGATAAATCTATAGA
>CAZYWD010000138.1:0-2101 GCA_964651795.1 uncultured Muribaculaceae bacterium | reverse complement strand
AAATAATAAATTAAATAAGAAGGTGAAATATGTACTTAATTACTAAATCAATATTAGTTTTAATGATTTCTTTTTTGATAGCAGTTTTTTTAGGTTTAACTCTGATTCCAGTATTAAAGCAATTTAAAATAAATCAGAATTTAAGTATTTATTTAAGTGAAAAACATAAGAATAAAAAAAATACACCAACAATGGGTGGATTAATATTTATTATATCAACAATACTTACTATTATAATTTTACTAATTTTAAAAAAAATAAATATTAGTTATAATTTTGTAATTGTAATATTTGTATTTTTAGCTTATTCTTTAATAGGTTTTATTGATGATTATTTAATTATTAAAAGAAAAAATAATAATGGATTATCTGAACTATCTAAATTATTATTACAAGTCATAATAGCAATTATATTTTTCTATCTATTTTTAAAAGCTAATAATGAACCATTACTATGGGTACACTCATTAAATATTAAAATGGATATTAGTTGGTATTATGGATTATTTATTTTATTTGTTTTAGTAGCAAGTAGTAATGCGGTTAATTTAACAGATGGATTAGATGGTCTAGCAGGGGGACTATCTATTATATCTTTTTTAACTTTTGGTATTATATCTTTTTATACAGGATGGTTAGAAGGTTATATTGAAATAGCGCTATTTTGTTTTATATTAGTAGGAGGATTATTAGGTTTCTTAGTATTTAATACTAATCCTGCTAAAATATTTATGGGTGATACTGGCTCATTAGCGCTAGGTGCTAGTTTAGGTACCATAGCCATATTAACTAGACATGAACTATTATTAATATTAATAGGAATAGTTTTTGTAATAGAAACTTTAACTTGTTTAATCCAAAGATATTATTATAAGTTAACTAAAAAAAGAATATTTCCAATGACACCAATTCATCATACATTTGAAAAACTAGGTTGGAATGAAAGAGATATAGTTAAACTATTTTGGATAGTAGGACTACTTGGTTCTATGTTAGCTATTATATATGGGGTGTGGCTATGAAAAAACCTGATTATTTACTTTTAATTTCAGTAATAGTTATTTCTTTATTTGGAATAATTATGATATATTCTGCTTCTTATGTATGGGCTGAATATAAATTTAATGATCCCTTTAAATATGTTAGACATCAATTATTATTTTTTACTATTGGTATAGTTTTAATGTATTTTATTTCTAAAACAGATTATAAATTATATTATAAAAAATCTAATTTAATATTATTGATTTCTATATTATTACTTATATTAGTCATAATTCCTGGAATTGGTACTATTAGAAATGGTAGTAGAAGTTGGTTTGGAATAGGTGCATTTGGTATTCAACCTAGTGAGGCGGCTAAATTAGGACTTATTATATTTGTTTCTAAATATTTAGTAAATAATGAAAGAGGTTTAAGAAATATTAAAAAATGTGTTATTCCAATATTAGGAATAACTTTATTAGTATTTTTACTTATTATGTTACAACCAGATTTTGGTACGGGAATTATTATTGTATTGTCAATTATAGGTTTATTATTTGTATCTGGTGTTAATATGAATTTCTTTATTAAAATAGGTTTATTAGGTGTAGTAGGAGTTATTGTATTAATATTAATTGCTCCTTATAGATTAGAGAGGATTTTATCATTTTTAAATCCTTGGCAAGATCCATTAGGAAGTGGTTTTCAAATAATTCAAAGTTTATATGCTATAGGACCTGGTGGATTATTTGGATATGGTTTTTTAAATTCAAGACAAAAACATTTCTATTTACCAGAACCTCAAACAGATTTTATATTCAGTATTATTAGTGAAGAATTTGGTTTTATGGGAATACTTATAGTCGCAACTTTATTTTTAGTAATAATAATTAGAGGACTTAAAATAGCTAGAAATACTAATAACATATTTGCTAAATATTTAGTGTTTGGAATTGTATTTCAAATATCGATTCAAACATTATTAAATTTAATGGTAGTAGTAGGTTTAATTCCTGTTACCGGTGTAACACTACCTTTCTTAAGTTATGGTGGTTCAAGTTTATTAATTACACTAGTAGAGATGGGTATTATTTTAAATGTATCAAAAAATAATTAA
>CAZYWD010000137.1:0-2108 GCA_964651795.1 uncultured Muribaculaceae bacterium | reverse complement strand
ACTTTTCCATTACTATTTATTTGTAGCATTCCTGTTTTTGGCATTTGTCCTTTAAAAGCTAATGATTTACTTGTATCTTCTTTATATACAAATTTATTTGATTGTATTTCAAAATCATATCTGTCTTTTGTTTCTCCTGTCTTTACTATATTATCTGCAAAAAACATTTCTCCTGAATCTATTATTCCATATGCAGTATCTTCAAATGCTCCTTTTTCTGCTTTATCTATTACATTTAATATTACAGGTACTGCAATTATTGCTATAACTGCTAATACTACTATAACCGCTAATAATTCAATAAGCGTAAAACCTCTTTGTTTCATTCTAACACTCCTTTATTTTATATTAATATTATAACATTAATAATTATTAATTAGCAATAAAAAAAGATAGTTAAAACTATCTTATCTAAAATTCATTGGTAATCCTGAAATACTCTTTATTTCATAATTTCCATCATTATAAGTAAATTCTACATCTATATTAGTATAACCCATACCAGTATATGAATCAGTACCATTATTTACAGAATAATTACAACCTATACTAAATGATACTACTAAATTATCATTATAAGTAGCTGTTTCTACATCTATGTCACTAAATGATATACTAGTTAACTTATTATTATTTATTTGAATATAACTTCTTAATTCTTTATATTCTTCTTTTAAATTAGTTAAACCAGTACTATTATATTCAGTATTATTAATAGCATTTGGATATAAAGTATTTAAAGTTGTGTTTACTTTATCAATTAATGTTGTTTTTAAAGCCTCATCAATATCAAAATTACCTACGTTATATACTTGGTCAGATTCTATATCTAACTTATCACTAACAACTGTACCATTAGGTAGTGTTATTTCAACATCATATGTTCCTTTAATCATTTTATCAATAAAATAAATATCATAAGAATCAGTTGATTCATCTAAGTAAGATTTTATATCTTTTTTATCTAATGTAATTTTAGAATTCTTTGGTATTTCAAGTGTTACATCAGTAGCAACTTTACCACTTACTATTTTATAATTATCAAATACTAATAATTTTTTATTAAGTTGTTTTACTAATTCAACATAAACATAATATTTTTTATTATTTTGACTATAGATATATCTTACTAATGTTATATCACCATTAGTTTCAATTCCATCAAATTTATATTCATCAGCTTTATAATCATAAATTTTTTGTCTTAAAGTTTTAACACTTACTAAGTCACTATCTTTTAAATCAGCTAATTTATAAATTTCTTCATAATCATTATTCATAACAGCTTTAATATATTTACTTGCTAAATATTTAGGTCCTACAAAATAACAAATTACATTAAATAATATTACTAATCCAATTATTATAGATGCAATTATACATAACAATTTACTATTATCATTAAACCATTTTATAAATCTATTTTCCTTAGTTCTTTTACCACATTCTTGACAATAAATATCACTTTCTTTAATTTTAGCATTACAATTTCTACATTTCATATAAATCACCTCTCTATTATTATATTTAATTATACACTTTTTAAATGAAAAATTTGTGAAAAAATATTAAAATCCACTTCTTTTAAACATTTTTTCTAAATCATAATTTGAATGGAATATTATTGTTGGTCTACCATGAGGACAATTAAATGGATTATCACATTCTTTTAAGTTTTTTAATAATTCATTTATTTCTTCTTCTGATACATATTCATTTGCTTTAATTGCTAATTTACAAGATAACATAGTAGCAATACTTTCATTAAATTTTACTGTATCAAATTTATCTTCAAATGTTACTATCATTTCTAATATTTTTCTAGTAGCATCATCTTCATAGCCATTTGGTAACCAAGTTGGATGAGCTTTAACAACAACTGAATTAATACCAAATTCTTCTATTTCAAATCCCATATTTTTTAAAAGTTCAAAATTTTCTCTTATAACTATATATTCATTAACTGGAAATTCTATCGTAAGTGGAAATAATAATGCTATACTTTCATTAATAGGATTTCCTAATTTTTCTTTATAGTATTCATAATTAATTCTTTCTTTAGCAGCATGTTGATCTATCATATACATACCTAATTCATTTTGACAAAT
>CAZYWD010000136.1:0-2158 GCA_964651795.1 uncultured Muribaculaceae bacterium | reverse complement strand
ATAGTTTAATTCCTGACATAAATTCTTTTGTTTCTAGGTTTTTATAATTAACCTTAATCACCTTCGCCATACATATCCCTCTTATTCTAATAACATTTTACCAAAAATATACTATTTTGTCACACATTTTGATGAATATTTTAGAGTTTTTATACTATTATAAAAATGAAAGGGTGATTTTATGGCATTGATACCTAGTGTAGTAGAAAAAAATAGTAATGGTGAAAGAGTTTATGATATATATTCAAGACTTTTAAAAGATAGAATAATTATAATAACTGATGAGATAACAGATGCTAATTCAAATATTGTAATTGCTGAACTTTTATATTTAGATTCGCTTAATCATGAAGATATAAGTATTTATATTAATTCTCCCGGTGGTAGTGTGACAGCAGGCATGGGAATATATGATACAATGAATTTTATTAAATCAGATGTTTCAACTATATGTGTTGGTATGGCTGCAAGTATGGCTGCATTTTTACTTTCAAGTGGTAAAAAAGGAAAAAGATATGCTTTACCTAATAGTGAAATAATGATTCATCAACCTTTAGGTGGTGCGCAAGGTCAGGCAACAGAAATAAAAATAGCTGCTGAAAGAATACTAAAATTAAGAGATAAATTAAATAAGATATTATCTAATAATACTGGTAAAGAATTAAATATTATTGAAAAAGACACTGATAGAGATAATTTTATGAGTGCGGATGAAGCTTTAAAATATGGAATAATAGATGATATATTATAAAAAAATTACATTTCTGTAATTTTTTATTTTAAATAATCATCTATTCTTATCCATAAATCTACTGTTCCAGTAATTGTATTACCATATCCTAATATACCACTATTACTACTAGTTAAAGCACCAATCGAATAATATGATCCTGTATTTCCACTTATAGTAGTACTTGAAGTTGTATTAAGTTGTAATCCCTTAAATGGAGAACTAGTATGTGTGAAATCTGTTTTAATATTCGTATATCCTGTAATAGTAGTACTAGAAGTAAAATCGCTTGTTTGAGTCCATCTATTATATTTTGTAGAACTTATATTAGGATATTCTAATAATAGTTCATATTTATTACTACTACTTTTAAAATTATTCAAATAATATAATCCACTTTTTTTGTATGGATAATCATAACCATTTTGGGCTAAAACTTGTGCTTTAGCATTCCATAAAATTGTTCCATTTTTATTATTATGATGGAATATTCTTAGCCATGTAGCTCCCAAATATTTTCTTACTGGTAAATAAATATTGCCAACTTTCATTGTTTTATTTATTTCATAAGATGATATTTCTAATCCCTCTTCTTTTTCTTTTGCTTCATAATTATCTATAACTTTATATGAATCATCTAAACCATCTGCTGATACTGAAACAGTTCTATCATAATAAACTCTATTATTATCATAGTTGTGCCAAGTATAAATATAATCCAAATTATAAGTTCTTCCTAAATCTATAATAACACAAGATTTTCCTGTTTGATTTGAACTTGTAATTGTAGTAATATCTCCATCTACAATTAAATTTGGAGCTGTTACATCACCAGTTACAGTTTTATTTAAAGCTCTATTTTCACCATTTAATATAGCTTTAATTTCAGACCATTCAATTGATTGATTTATGCTATTTTCATAAGCACAATCTTTTATATATCTTACTTTATTTAAATCTGTGTTTTTCTTTTCAGTAGTCACATAAGTTATTATTATGCTACCATTACCATGTGTTAATGCATTTTTAGTATAAGTAGTTTTTAAAAATAATCTATTATTATAATTATCTTTAACAAAATTGTTTGTATTAGCTATTTGCATAAGTAGACTTGTTGCATCTTCTTTATTAGAATATATTTCTGATTTACCACTATTATATGTTTTAGAGCCTACTTTTAAATATAATCTTTCGCCTTCTTTTAAATATAATTCAGATTTTAAAATAGATCCATTTGAACTAATTAGTTTTAATTCATAATATCCTTTTATTTTAGCTTCATAAGTATAAAATTCATCTTGTTCTAATTCTGCAACACCTTTTGGATTAAAGCTAGCTGGTGTATAATCTATTTCAGCACTTATGTTGTCTATTACTTTGTCTTTTAATTTATCTAGTATTTTTTTTCTATCATTAAACATTGATAAT
>CAZYWD010000135.1:0-2168 GCA_964651795.1 uncultured Muribaculaceae bacterium | reverse complement strand
AAGTATTTAAATTCTTCTTTATTATAAAATAATATAATTATTATTAAGTTATAAACTATAAATGTAATAAGTGCTAACAATATCCAAGTAAATATATTAGTAACAACTATATAATTAGATATTAATTTAATAATTATACTTGAAATAACAAATATTAATAAATAATATATATATCTTACATAATAACTAGTAGAATTAGCTTTAAAACCATGTTTATAAACTATATAAGGATCTAACCAAGCTGTAGTTAATAATCTACTAGCTATGGTACCAATAATAACACCAGCTATTCCAAATGGCTTAACTAATACCAATGATATAATTATATTTAATATAACCATAATAATTGGTCTAAATTTAGCTATATAGAATAATCCATAAGCTGTTCTAAATGAATTAGTAACATTTTGCATACCAGCGGTATAAAAATTAAGTGCTAACAAAGCTGATACTAAACCACTTAACATATAATTAGGACCAATCCATAAATAAATAAATGGATTAATTAAAATAAACAAGCAAATACTACATAATGAGAATATATAGAAGTTAAAGAAATTAAGTTTTTCGTAAATACTTTTACTTCTTTCATTATTAGTTGCTACTAAATTACCTATACTAGATGTAATAGCATTAAATACTTGTGAAACAACATTATTTAATGAATTAATAATTAATAAATAATTTGAATATAAACCTACAGTAATTAAACCAATAAATTTAGAAATAATGATATTATCAGTACCATTTGCGATAACACTTCCTATTTTATAAATAAATAGTGATTTAATATTAGTGTTTATTTCTTTTAAGTCTTCTTTATCAATTTCATAATCAACTGGTTCTTTTAAATAAGGATACAATTTATCAGCTTTTTTTGAATACCATACATTTTGTATAATAACAAATACAATACTACAAGCTAAATAAATAATAAAGTCTTTAGTTAATAATAGTAAGGCAACTCTAGAAATATTTAAAAGTAATGAACAAATAAAAGTTATTTTTGAAATTATATAACCTCTTTGGTCTGAATCAATTAAGAATCTTTTATAAACAAATAAATAACTTAATGCTGAATGAATAACAAACATCATGTAAATTAAATATATATGTGGTATATTAGGCATATCTTTAATAATTAAAGGTAAAAATGGTGTTAAAGATAGACCAATACCTAATACTACTAATCCTATAATATTATATATTTTAGAATAGTATTTCATTAAAGCTTTAATTTTTTTAGTGTTTTTATCTGCTAAAGGTTTATATAAACTATATGGAATAGCTATACCAATACCTAAATCAGCTAATGAAAGTAATGTGATTATATTGGAAAATAAACCATTTATTCCAAGATATTCACTACCTAATACTCTAATAAAAATAGTTTTGACAACAAAATCCATAATAACAGTTAATACTTGATTTGTAATCGAAGTAGTTGAATTGATTATTGAATTCTTTGTTCTTGATCTTTCCATTTAATCACCTGTCTAACAATCATTATACATTAATTTTGAATAAAAATAAATGACTTAAAAGAAAATTTATAGTATAATTAAGGAGGTGATAATATGCTAGAAAATTTAAGCATTGAAGAATTTAATAAATTTGCTATAGAACATGAACAAAGTACATTCTTTCAAAGTTCATATTGGGGAGATTTAAAAAAAATGACTGGTTGGATTCCTCATATAGTTGGAATTAAAGAAGGTTATGATATTAAAGGAGCAACTCTCCTTTTAGCAAAAAAAATTCCTGTATTTAATAAGTATATATTTTATGCTCCAAGAGGATTTCTAGTTAATTATAAAAGTGATACTTTTTTAGAACAATTTACTAAGCAAGTAGCGCGTTATGTTAAAAAAAATAAAGGAATATTTTTAAAAATTAATCCTTATGTTCCATATCAAGAAAGAGATATAGATGGTAATATAGTAGAAAATGGTTTTAATAATGAGAAGATTATTGATAAATTAAAATCTTTTGGATTCAAACATAATGGATTCACTATTACTTATGGTACTGATTTAGAGCCAAGATGGTTATCAGTATTAGATATTAAAAATAAAACTGAAGAAGAAGTATTAAAAAATATGAGAGGTACTACTAGATGGGGTATTAATAATTCATATAAACATGGTTTAAAATTAGTTGAAATTGAT
>CAZYWD010000134.1:0-2175 GCA_964651795.1 uncultured Muribaculaceae bacterium | reverse complement strand
TGAATTAGATAAAGATTTCTTTGAAGATTTAGGAATGGAAGGAATCGACTCAGAAGAATCATTAAGAAAACAATTAGAAGAAAATATTAAAGTACATAAAGAATCACATGCTGAAAATGATTTTATTGACGCATTATTAGTTAAAGCTATAGAAAATATGGAAGTTGATGTTCCAAGTGCTATGGTTAATGATGAAACAGATAGAATGATTAAACAATATGATGAAAATTTAAAAATGCAAGGAATTACATTAGAACAATTTTATCAATTTACTAATTCTGATGAAGCTGCTTTAAAAGAACAAATGAAAGAAGAAGCTTTAAAAAGAGTTAAAGAAAGACTTTTATTAGAAGAAATTAAAAAAGAAGAAAAAATAGAAGTATCTGATGAAGAAGCAGAAAAAGAAGCTTTATCTTTAGCAACTAAATATAATATGAAAAAAGATGAATTCTTAAAATTATTTGGTGGTATTGAAATGGTTAAATACGACTTAGAAATGAGAAAAGCATTAGAAGTTTTAAAAGACAATAATTAATTGTCTTTTTATTATTATTATATTATAATGAAATAGGTGATAATAATGGATTATATAAAATTTAAAACTGAAGAAGAGTTTAATGAACAAACTATATATTTTGCAGGTGGGTTTGAATCAAAAATATATAGATATGATAATGATAAATTAATTAAAAAATATTATGATAATTCAGAAATTAATATTGAAAAAATAAAAGAGGTAAATAAACTTAAATCAAATAGATTAATATTACCTGAAAATTTAGTAGAAGTAGAAGATAAAACTATAGGATTTTCTATGGATTTAAAAAGAGGTTATTATCCAATAAATGTAATTAAAAAAGATATGTCAGATGAAGATAAATATGAAGTAATAACTAAAATAAAAGAAGAATTAATAAACTTAAAAAATCAAAATTGTATATATGGAGATTTAAATATAAAAAATATTATAACAAATGGTAATGAAGTATACTTATGTGATCCTATAAATGTTAAAATAGGAAATTATAACTTTGATGAAATAAGTTCTACAATGAATGAATATATAAAAAATACTGATACATTAGATAATATTGAAGTTTATATGTTAAATTTATTAACACTATATCTTTTTAATGATATTGAATATGGTAATATATTAAATACAATAAGAGATACTATATTTTCATCTTTTAATAAAGAAAAATGTAATTATTTAGGAATTACTGAAACATTAGAAACTATGGATATTTGCGTTGATATGATATCTGGTAAGAATAACAGTAATTATTTAATAGACTATATGAATATGGAAAACAAAAAAGTAAGATAATCATCTTGCAATTACTAAAAAAAATGATATAATAGATGGAAATAAGGGGGAATAATTTATGAAAAAGTATTCTTTATTACAAAAGAAAGTTGATTATGATTATTATTTACAATTAAAAGAAAATGGTGTATTGCCACTTCTTATAACTTTTGATGAAAATGATACATTTCAATTTGTTGATGAACTATATACATTTTGTCATTTATCACATGAAATAAAAGAAAGAATATATGAACTTAATTTATATTCTTTATGTAAATTAATACAAAAAAAAGAAATTGAAGTAAAAGGTTTAGTTATGTTAGATGAAGTATCATATAATATTGAAAAAATAATGCCAGGATCTTCATTAATTGAAAAAGGTGGCTTTGATATAAAATTTATAGGAATTAGGAAACAAGATACTTTAAATAAAGAAATTATTGAAAGTGAAAAAGTAAAAACAAAAGTTAAATAAAAGTACATCTAGTACTTTTTATTTTTACAATTATTTGGTATAATTAATACATTGAAAGAGTGATTATATGAAAAATGATGCAATAACAAGTATGAATGTTGATTTTGCTAAATGGTATACTGATGTGTGCTTAAAAGCGGAATTAATGGATTATTCTAGTTTAAAAGGATTTATTATATATAGACCTTATGGATATGCTTTATGGGAAAATATTCAAAAATATATGGATAGATTATTCAAAGAAACTGGACATAGTAATGTATATATGCCATTACTTATACCTGAAAATCTATTACAAAAAGAAAAAGATCATGTAGAAGGATTTGCTCCTGAATGTGCTGTTGTAACTAAAGGTGGATTAGATAATTTAGAAGAAAATTGTGTAATT
>CAZYWD010000133.1:0-2181 GCA_964651795.1 uncultured Muribaculaceae bacterium | reverse complement strand
AAATTTAATATTATTTATTCTATTTCACCAAACTAGAACTCTCTTTAAAATAATTTATTAAATTTCGTCTTTCGCAATTGCTTTAACATTAACATTATATAATATATTTTATGCTTTTGCAAGTGATTTATATGTTGTAATAAATATTTTTTTATTAGAAATATAGTCAATACTGTATCCATTATTGTTTTTACAAATTATTATCCCTTCAGTTTTATTATCAGTTATATTTTTATAAATTCTATCTACTTCATTCATATAATATTCTAATTGTCCTATATATTTAGGATTAAATGGTACTGTCTTTAATTCAACTACTACAAAACATCTCAACTTTATATTATATAATAATATATCTATTATTCCTTTAGTTACTTTAACTTGATGATTTATATAAGCATAACCTATTCCTAATTGATCCATAAACTCATTTATATTATCAACTATATACTTTTCTAATATTTTTTCAGTTATTTTATTATCAATATTTACTATTATTGGTTCTCTTATCATATCTTTTATTTCTAATGAATCTTCATTATTTATTAAATTAACATCATTCTTATCTAAATAAGGTAATTTATTAAATTCATCATTTTTTATTATTTCTTTTAGTTTCCTAGAGGATAGATTTCTAAGTATACACTGATTATAATAGTAATTAAACTCATTATCATTTTTGATAGGTAAAAGTAATCTGATGATAGTCCAATTCAATTGTGGGCGCACTGCGCCCAATTTTTCAAATTTCAAATAGTAATTAATAAACCTTCTTAAATTTGAATAATCATATCCTTTACCATATTTATTTGATAAATATGTAGCCCATTTTTTAAACTTTTCAATTCCATCTTTAGATTTTTGATCATTTTGTGCTTCTACTAACAATTTACCAATATTATAATAATTATTAACTAAAGTATTATTAACCTTATATTCACTATATTTTATTTCTGAAATATTATCTTGTATTAAACTTTCTATATTTTCTAAATAATTCATAAAACCCTCCTTAAATGTTTTATATATTAACACTTAAGAATGTAAAAATTTGTCGAAATAAAAAAGGATTTAAAAAATCCTTATATTTCTATTTCATCTAATTCATCAACTATTTCTAATTGAGCTTCTACAATTTCTCTAACTCTTTTTTTGAATATAGTTGTATTTCTTTTTAATAAATTAGCTTCATTTTCAGTTTTTTCCGCTCTAAGTAATGCTTCATTAATAATTCTATTAGCATTCTTTTTAGCATCATCAATTAATGTCTCAGATTCATTATGAGCATTTATTTTAATTTGCTCACTAGTTTTTTGAGCCATTATAATAGCTTTATTTAAAGTTCCTTCCATACGTTCATATTGAAGAAGTTTCTCCTTTAAAGCATTATTTTCAATTTCCATACTTTGAAGTTCATTAATTCTTTTATCTTTTTCTTCCATTTCTTTAACCATGTTTTCAACTTGATTAATTACTTTATCTAAAAAGACATTAACTTCTTCTGGATCATATCCACGCATTGTACGGTTAAATTTTTCCATACTATTTCACCTCATAAAGCTACTAGGTAGCAATTTTTTTACCATTCAATATTTATATCATCATTATCATGTATATCTTTACCTTGAGTTTCCTCAGTTATTTTCCCCTGAATGTTTATATTATTTGGTGTGCATAAGAAGATTCCTCCACCAACTTTTTGTAAATCTCCACCGATAGCATAAATTGTTCCTGCTAAGAAATCAATTATTCTTTTTGCTTGATCAGATGTTACTCTCTTTAAATTAACAAGAACTGAATTTCTCATTTTTAAATGATCAGCTATTTGTTGTGCTTCAGAATAAGCTCTTGGTTCTAACAAAATCATTTTTGTATTACCATCATTTTCTACTAAAGCTTCTTCTGGTTTTAAATCATAGTATTCATCGCCATTTATATTGTCACTTAACACATCATCATCACTAGATAATATTTTTTTTAAAAATCCCACTTTTTTTCCTCCTACCTTTAATTCTTAACTCTATAAATAATTTTATCACATATCTTTGTAAAATCAAACATTTTTTAGTAATTTTATCAAAAAAAGAGTTTAAAACTCTATTTTTTTAGTTATAAAGTCCACTACTTGATTAAGTGGCACTATTACTTGTTCCATTGTATCTCTATCTCTTATAGTTACTG
>CAZYWD010000132.1:0-2188 GCA_964651795.1 uncultured Muribaculaceae bacterium | reverse complement strand
CAATTTTTAGTATTTCTAATATCATCATCACTCATACCTGGTATAACTGAACCACCACCATCTTCTTCAGTACTGTATTCATCACCATTTGTTCTACTAGGACAATAATTTTCATTTTTAGATTCTACTAAAAATATTGATACACAATCAAATACCTCATTAGTTTCTTCAGGTATAAGTCCAAAAGCAAATTTCACGATTGCTATTACTAAGAATATCATTACACCTGCAATCACTTTTTTAACTAATGATGGTTTAACTTCATCCATTTTCTTTTCATCACCAGCCATAACAGCTCTTACTAGTTCGATCATACCAATTAATATTATTATCACTGGAACTAATATTTGAATATAATTAATAAGATTTCTAGATAAATCAGCTAAAGCCTTTGGAAAATATGTATCTCCACATCTAACACACATTGTCGCAAAATCAAAAGTTTGCTCATCACAACCTGTTACAAATAGTAGTAAAAATGTTACTACTACTAATTTATATATTTTTTTATTTTTTTTCATATAAATTCTCCTTTAAAACTAATATAATTATATATTAAATTCATAATTTAATCAAGATAGTTTACATATTAGAAACTATATTATCAATATCTTTTCTTATTAATGATTGCATACTTTCTTTATATTTAGTTACCTCTATATTTTTTAATTTATTATCAATTACATCATTAAGTTCTACTTTATACAATAATATTTGATTTATATATTTCAAACACTGTCTTATAATAACACCATTATCGCTATCAAATACTTTCAGTATTGTATCAATATTATCATTTATTTTATTTAATTTATCCATCATTTACTTTTTACCATTTATATATTTAATAATTTTATTTAGATTTTCTATTTTAACACAATCTTTTCCATTTACAAACATATCTATTATATCTTTATCTTCTGGTTTGTTTGCTTTTACAACTGAATTACCCACCATCTTTAGCATCATCTTTTTGATTCCTTTTAGTTTACTTACATCTACTCCACCTTGTAAATAGAAAAATTTATTATTAATATTATTTTTACTGATTATTTTTTCAGTAGTTTCTTTACTTTCAAAACTCATACCTACTGCTATAACACATTCTAAATTACAATTTCTAACTTTATCAAATCCACATATATTGTCACCAAATACCCATCCCATAAATATAATGGGGTCATTATCTATTTTATATTCTTTTAAACTAATACTTTCTATTTTTAATTCATTAGATAACATATCAGCATACCTTTTAGTATGCCCTGCATTACTAACATACACTATTTTCATAATTACCTACTTTCTAGTAAACATACACATTCAATATGACATGTATAAGGGAACATATCTACTGGAGTTAACGCTAATACATTATATGATTCACTTAATATATTTAAATCTCTAGCAAGTGTTACAGGATCACAAGATACATATACTATTTTTTTAGGATTAACTTTATTAATAAAATCTATTACTTTTTTATCTAATCCACTTCTTGGTGGATCAATAACTATAGTATCTGCTTCAAAACTATCTTCTAATAAAGATACATCTTTACAAATAAAATTAATATTTTTAATTCCATTTAATTCTTTATTAACTAACGCATCTTTAACAGCATATTCATTTATTTCAATACCTGTAATACTTTTAGCAATATCACTTAGAAATATTCCTATAGTTCCAGTCCCACAATATAAATCTAATAAATTATTTGATTCTTTAACATATTCTTTTACTTTACTATATAAATTATAAACACATTTACTATTTACTTGAAAGAAAGAATCAGGTGAAATCATATATTTATATTCACCAATATTTTCTATTATAAAACCTTTTCCTTTGATATTTTTATATTTTTTATCTTCATAAATAATTAAACTATCAACATCCTTAAATAAATTTATATCTATATCATATTTACCACTTACTTTAAATATAATCATAGATTCAGTAGAACTAATTCTAATAACTACTTGATAAATATTTTCTAAATTGTTTTTTTTAACTAAATTTAATAATTCATTTATTTTTTCATCGACTATTAAACATTTATCTACATTAATAACTTCATAAGTTTTTTTCTTATAATAACCAACATTTTCTCTTATTTGAAAAGTTGCTTTGTTTCTATAATTTAATTCACTAGATATAATATCTTTAATATTTACATCAATATGAG
>CAZYWD010000131.1:0-2215 GCA_964651795.1 uncultured Muribaculaceae bacterium | reverse complement strand
TCTAAAACTTCAAATAACAATATTAATGTTCAAACAATTAATACTTATAATAATGAAGATGATACAGTATTTGAATTAACAATTTTAGTTGAAAATAAAGAAAAACTAGAAAAATTTATGAATGATATAAAAATAATACCTAATATTATAAATGTAGAAAGAATTGTTAAATGAGAATACTTGTTCAAAGAAGTTTAGAATCAAGTGTAAGTATTAATAATGAAATAGTTGGTAAAATTGATAAAGGATTAGTTTTATTAGTTGGATTTACTGATAGTGATTCAGAAAACGATATAGATTATTTAATTAATAAAATATTAAACTTAAGAATATTTGATGATGAAGAAGGTATAATGAATAAATCTATAATAGATATTAATGGTGAAATACTAAGTATATCGCAATTTACATTATATGCTAATACAAAAAAAGGTAATAGACCTAGTTATGTAAATGCTATGAAAAATGTAGAAGCAGTTAAATTATATGATTTATTTAATAAAAAATTAAATGAAAAAATCAATGTTAAACAAGGATTATTTGGTGCTGATATGAAAGTATCAATTACAAATGATGGACCAGTTACAATTCTATTAGAAAGTAGGAATAAAGATGTTGAAAGATAAGCTAAATTATAAATTATTAAATTGTGTCTTAATAATGACTATCATATTTTTAATTTATAAAACAGGTAATTTATGGATAGGATTTATAGGAAAAGTATGGGGATTAATTTTTCCATTCATATTAGCATTCGCGATAGCCTATGTTTTATATCCAATATTAAAATGGTTAAGAAGTAAAAAAGTACCTAAATTTTTAGCAATCACTTTAATTATAGTAGTGTTATTTACAATATTAACTATATTTGGTGTAATTGTTGTACCACTATTGTTTGATCAATTAGGTAGTTTATTTAATTCAATACTTGACTTCATTAAGGAATTTTCAGTAGACAGTAGTATTAACTTAACTGGATTTGAAAAAGCATTACAAACTAATTTTGATAGTATAATTAGTGGATTTGGTAAATTTGTATCAGATGGTGCAATCAATATAATAGGTGTATCACTAAGTTTAGTATCAACACTATTTATTTCATTTGCAGCTGCTATGTATTTCTTAGCTGATATGGAAAATATTAGAAAAAGAGTTAGAAAATTTTTAAATAAAAGAAGTAAAAAAGTATGTACTTATGTAAGATTACTAGATAAAGAAATGGGTAATTATTTATTAGGATTTGTTAGAATAATGGGTATTTCTTTAATTGAATATAGTATTGCTTATTCTATTATAGGACATCCAAATGCAATATTATTAGGTTGCTTAGCTATGTTAGCGCAATTAATTCCATATTTTGGTGGTATTGTTAATAATATAATCGCAGCTGTTACAGCATTTGTAATAAGTCCAAGTTTATTTATAAGAACAGTTATAGTATTCTTAGTTTTATCTACAGTAGATGGTTATGTTATTAATCCATTAGTATATGGTAAAACAAATAAGATTCATCCATTATTAGTAATTATGAGTGTATTTGTAGGAGGAGCTTTATTTGGAGTGGTAGGTATTGTAATATCATTACCAGTCGCAATATTAGTATTAACTACTTATAGATTCTTTGAAGAAGATTTAAAAGATAAATTAGAAGATATTAAAGAAGATTTAAAAAATTAAATCTTTTTTTTAATATTTAGGTATTATTTTTAATTTAGTACTTGACAATACAAGATAGTTGGTATAAACTAGTTCTAGTGAGGTGATAATATCAATACACAAATGAAAAAGGGTGTACTAGAATTAATAGTATTAGAATCTATTAATAAAAAAGATATGTATGGTTATGAATTAATCGAAACAGTATCTAAAGTAGTAGATGTTAATGATGGTACGATATATCCTTTACTTAAGAGAATGACAAATGAAAAATATGCTGAAACTTATTTGGTTGAATCTACTGAAGGACCACCTAGAAAATATTACAAAATAACTGAAAGTGGAAAAAAATATATAAGTGAATTGGTAAATACTTGGAATGAATTTTCTAAGTCAGTAAACAAATTTATTAAGGAGAGTGAAAAATAATGAAAGAAAAATTTTTAAAAGATTTAGAAAAGAAATTATCAGTTCTTTCTAATGAAGAAAAACAAGATATAATTACAGAATATAGTGATATTATTGATGAAAAAATAAAACATGGAAAAACAGAAGAAGA
>CAZYWD010000130.1:0-2216 GCA_964651795.1 uncultured Muribaculaceae bacterium | reverse complement strand
TCCATCTTTTAGTTTGATGACCAAAGTGAACACCTGCTTCTAATAAATAACTCATAGACACTACTGCCATTTTATCTTTCCTCCTTTTGTTATTTCTTCCATTACTTCGAACTTATACCACCACTTTAGGCACTCGGCACAAGAATTCATAATGTGTTTATTTGAAAAAGCCATATGTATTATAGCATATTATCTTATGTGTTTACAAGCAAAATAGTACTTATTTACAAAAAAGATAGAAATTATTTTTCTATCCATTCTATTAATTCTTCTTTAGGACAAAAACCCATTCTTTTTTCTATTTCAACACCATTTTTGAATTTTATAATAGTAGGTACTGACATTATTCCATAGTTTTTTGATAGATTAGGACATTCATCTATATCTATCTTTACTATTTTATATTTATCACTTATTTCTTCTAAGACAGGTCCTAGCATTCTACAAGGTCCACACCATGTAGCAAAGAAATCTACTATTACTAATTCATCACTTATTTCTTTTTGAAATTCTTGTTCATTTCCATGTATTAAACTCATTTTATTTCTCCTTATATTTGTTAATTATTGTTTCAACACCTTCTATTTTTAATTTATCTTTTTTAATTAATGTTTCTACTGATTCTACAGTAACTACATCATATTTTAAGAATAAATCTAATGTTTCTTTATTGAACTCATTAGAATTTGGTGCATCATCATATTCTTCTTTTAAAACTTTAAATTCTTCTATTACTCTTAGCCCATTATCAGCTACATTAGATAATATTGGAGTATTATTTAATATTTTGTCTTTATAATTTGAATCAACATTAAAATTGCACACTGGTAAACTTATTATATAAAGTATTATAAATACAAAAATATAGTTTTCTATTATACCAACAACAGCACCTGCTATTTTAGATGGTATACCTAATATTATAGTAAATTTAAGTAATGTTTCAAATATTTTAGTAACTTTAAGTAATAATTTAAATACTATTACTAACACTGATAATACTATTAAGAAAGCTATTATTTCATATACTGCAATATTTAATACTGATATTCCTTTTAATAATCCACCAAAATCAAAGAATGGTAAATTCTTGTACATAAACTCTGATACTGGATTTTTTAATAAAAAAGCTACAATTATTATTAATATTATTCCAACTGTACTTACTAATTGTGTTGTCAAACCTCTCTTAAATCCTACAATAGCCCCCAATATTAATATTAATATTATTCCTATATCTATAATTGTCATTATTTATCATTCCCTTCTATTATAATTATATTACAAATTATTAAAAAAATAAAGAATTTATTTCTTTATTATAAAATCATTCTTTTTATATTTTCTATACCACTTTTTTCTAATCTAGATATTTGCGCTTGACTTATACCTATTTCAGTTGCTAATTCTAATTGTGTTTTACCAGTTACATATCTTTCATATATTATATATTGTTCTTTTTCTTTTAATTTTTTTATAGCTTCTTTTAAAGCTATTTTTACTTCTAAAGGATATTTATCACTTTTATCTTCTAATTGGTCTGCTAAATAAATGGTATCTCCACCATCATTATAAATAGGTTCATACATACTAACAGCATCTTTCATAGAATCTAATGCATTTCCAACTTCTAATTCTGTTAAATTTAATTCATCAGCTATTTGTTTAACTGTAGGTTCTTGTCCTAATCTATTAGTTAATTCTTCTTTTGTTCTTAAAGCTTTATAAGCAGTATCTTTAATACTTCTAGCAATTCTAACACTACTATTATCTCTTAAGTATCTTCTAATTTCTCCTAATATCATAGGAACAGCATAAGTACTAAATTTTACTTCATGTGCTAAATCAAAGTTATCAATAGCTTTAATTAATCCAATACATCCTACTTGAAATAAATCATCCATATTATCACATCTATTATTATATTTTTTTAAAATTGATAATACTAATTTTAAATTGCCATTTACTAAATCGTCTTTAGCAAATTTATCACCACTTTGCAATTTTTTAAATAATTCAATCATTTCTTCATTAGTTAAAACTTTAATATTCGCAGTATTCACGTTACAAATTTCTACTTTGTGACGTGCCATAAAAAAATCTCCTTTCATATCTATATTGATATAAAAAGAGATTATTATTCAATAAAAAAAATTTATTGTATTATAATATTATTATTTTGATATTGTTTACTGCCATATTTAATATATTTATCA
>CAZYWD010000129.1:0-2309 GCA_964651795.1 uncultured Muribaculaceae bacterium | reverse complement strand
TTACAAAAAGTGTTAGGATACTCAAAATGGGATAAATTTTTAAATGTTATAGAAAAAGCGAAAGAATCTTGCAAGAATAGTAAATATAAGGAATATGAACATTTTCTCCAAGTGGGGAAAACGATAATGATGCCTAAAAACGCTAGTAAAAATATAGTAGATTATAAATTATCAAGATATGCTTGTTATTTAATAGTTCAAAATGGTGATTCAAGAAAAGAAGTTATCGCTTTAGGTCAGACGTATTTTGCTATGCAAACAAGAAAACAAGAATTAAGTGAAAGGGAATATTGCTCTTTAACTGAAGATGAAAAGAGATTCTATCAAAGGAGTTTGACAAAGAAAGGTAATTATTCATTAAATCAAGTAGCTAAAAAAGCAGGTGTAAAAAATTTTGATAAGTTCCACAATGCTGGATATAAAGGATTATATAATGGTGAAACAGCAGATGATATTGCTAAAAGAAAGAAATTAAGATATAGAGAAGATATACTAGACAATATGGGTAGTACAGAACTTGCTGCTAATTTATTTAGAATAACTCAAACTGAAGAAAAAATTAAAGTCGATAATATAAAGGGTGAAAGCAATGCCTGTGATACACACAATAAAATAGGTAAAAATGTCAGAAAATTTATGATTGAAAATAGTGGAATTGCTCCTGAAGATTTACCACTTCCTAAAAACAGTTTAAAAGAACTAGAAAAAAATAATAAAATAGATAATTATAATATAAATGTGTTATAATTAATTAGGTGATTAATATGACATTAAGTACAGATTGGAATAGTTATGAAATAATAGATGCTTCAAATGGTGAAAAATTAGAAAAATGGAATAATATATATTTATTAAGACCAGATCCACAAATAATATGGAACAATGGTGATTTATTAGATAAATATAATAATATTAATGCCCATTATCATAGAAGCAACAAAGGTGGAGGATATTGGGAAAATATAAAAAAAACACCTGAAAGATGGCAAGTTCAATATAAAAATTTAACATTTAATATAAAACAAATGGGATTTAAACATACTGGATTATTTCCAGAACAAGCAGTTAATTGGGATTTTATGATGAATAAAATAAAAGAAGCAGATAAAGAAATAAAAGTATTAAATTTATTTGCTTATACTGGAGGAGCTAGTGTAGCATGTCTTTCAGCAGGAGCTAATGTAACTCATGTAGATTCAAGTAAAGGTATGGTTGATTGGGCTAAAGAAAATGTTATATCATCTGGATTAGAAGATATGAAAGTTAGATATTTAGTTGATGATGTAGTTAAATTTGTTAAAAGAGAAATAAGAAGAGGAAATAAATATGATGCCATTATAATGGATCCACCTAGTTATGGTAAAGGATCTAATGGCGAAATTTGGGATATAGAAAAAGACTTATATAATTTAGTTGAATTATGTACAGAAATATTATCAGATGATCCATTATTCTTCATAATTAATTCTTATACAGCAAGTTTATCAAAAGAAGTATTAGTTAATATTTTAAAATTAACTGTGGGAAAACAACATAGTGGAAAAATATATTCTGATGAAATAGGATTACCTATTAAAGATAGTGATTTAGTATTACCATGCGGAATATTTGCTAGATATGAAAAAAGCACTAATTAGTGCTTTTAGTTTTTTATATATTCAACTAAATCAGATATATTGCAATCAAGATAATCACATAATCTTGCTAAAATAAATATATCCATTCTGGTACAATCACCAGTTGCTAATCTCTTTAATACTTTAAAATCAGTATTAGTATCTCTCATTATTTTATTCTTACTAATTTGTTTTCTAGCTAATACATCATCTAACTTAAATAGGTAGTATCCATTTTCTAATTTAATTTTACAAATTTTACTCATGTTTTACCACCACCTTCTATTTTTATTCTACACTTATTAATTCATATTGACTATTGGTTAATTAACCAGTATAATATTAATAGGTGGTTAGATGAATAGTGAAATGATCTCAATTATAGAACAAAAAAGAAATAAACTAAGAAATATAGTATTAAAAAAAGGAATATTTGCTAGCAAGATAGAAAAAGAAACATTAGAAAAGTATGAGGAATTATTATTAAACTTATATAGTAAATTATTAACTCATTAATTATTATGGTTAAATAAATCAAAATTAAACATATATTTTATTAGGTGAAACTATGCTTAAATATAAAATATGTGTTTTATTTTTATTTGTATTAGTATTATGTGGATTTAGCTTTGTAAGTGCGGATGGAGATAACTTTCCATTACTAGGAAAAGTTATATATATAGATCCCGGACA
>CAZYWD010000128.1:0-2353 GCA_964651795.1 uncultured Muribaculaceae bacterium | reverse complement strand
TTATAATTGGTTTTTATTTTACTTATTATATTAAATAATTTAGTTAATTCTTCTAAATCTAGACTAGATGGTGTACCACCACCTATATATATTGTTTCAATTACTTCACCCTTATATCTAGAATCTATTTCTTTATTTAAAGCATCTAGATATTTATTAATCCATAATTTATTATAATATAATTTAGGAAAATCACAATATGAACAGATATTATTACAGAATGGAATATGGATATAAACTGCTTTCATCTATGTTTTCCCTCATCATATGATAAATATTCTTTTCTTAGATTATCAAATTCTTCTATAGTACCACCATATATTTGTTTATAAGTATCATAATCAATATTATTTAAAAAATTAATTATTTCTTCTTGTTTTTTTGAATTAAAAAATATATTCATTTGTTTTATAGTTTCTTTTACATAATTTAATTCTTCATCAGTTAATTCATTAAACATTTTATTTATGTTAGCTTCAAAGAAACCACTAAATATTTTTTCTTCTCCTATATCTTCAACTAATTTATTAAATATATTTACATAAGGATAATAATCTCCTTTATAAGAATTTACATTATTTTTTATACATTTAATAGTTAACCATTGGGTTGCTGCTTCATTAAATAATCTATATTCTTCTGTTTCTTTATAACCAATAATATTTCTTGTTCTATCTGCAGTTAACATATGAATTGTTTCATGTAATATTAATTCGGCTTTAACTGTATCGCTATTTATTATCAATTGATTTTCATCTACTAAATATAAGCCTTTACTTAATTCTTTATTATAAGTGATTTTACCATTTGTTAATATCCTTTTAAAAGAAGGATTATTAGCTTTAAAATTTTTATCATTAAAATAAGGTAATTTAAATATCTTTTGCATTATTATATTATTTACATTTTGAGTTACTTCTTCAATATATTCCATATTACCACCTATACTAATTATAACACAAAAAAATAGATTAAAAAAATCTATTTTGATTATTTTTTAAGTGTTAAGTCTTTACAAGTTTCAATAACTATTTCTTTTATTAATTCTTTATCTTCTATATCTATCAAATACATCTCTTTAGCATTTTTATATGGTATTTGTTCTTCTAATTCATATTTCTCATTACTATTAGTTTTCTTAATAAGTAATCTACAATCATAGATTCCACCAAATAAGATACCATTATAATATAATAAATATTCACCCATCATTGATTTACATGTAATATTATCTAATAATTCTAATTGTTCTAATATAAATTCTTTATAATCATTTGTTGTTGCCATATTATCTCCTATTTATGAGCTGTAATAATTGAATAATTATATGAATTAATAGTTATTCTTACATTATCAATTTCTACATACCAATTTTTTCCTTGTTTATATATTAAACTATTTTTATCTAATACTTTATTTTTACAATATTCAACTACATCGCAATCTATTTCTAAATTTCTTTTAATTCTAACAATACCAAGCTCAGTAGTATGTATTTTATCTACATTTGATATTAATTCTTTATTCATAATTACCTCACTCCTATTATAATTATAGCATAAAAAAAGCTTTTAATTAAAGCTTATTTGTAATGATTTACCCTTTATTAATGTCTTTTCTTTATCTATTTTTCTTAATACTTTATTTAAGTTCATTTTTACTTTTAGATATGAACTACCAACTAATTCAGCAATTTGCTTTGTAGTATATCCATCTAAGAATAATTCATATTCTAATTTCATCACTTTTTCCTTATTCATACAACCAATCCCCCTTTGATTGATATGTATTATATACTAAATTTTAAATTTGTCAAATTCTTATTTACTTACCAAATCTTTCCATATTTGCCTCAAATAATTCTTCTAGTTCATTTTTGATAACATCATCTTTTATATTAGTGATTCTTTCATATATTGTAGATGTTGGAATACTAAATCTAGTTGAAGCTTGCTTTAATGATAAACCTTCTTCTATCATAGTTTCAGCTATTTCCATAGCTTCAAAATCACTATATTTTGGTTCTCTTATACCATTTTTACCACCTACATGATGCCCTACTTCAATTAAATATTGTTGAACTTTTTTAACATCATTGTATGTTTCCATATCTAATGATTGCAAATTTTCTTTATCATTTATGTATTTTTTAATACAAGACGCAGATAAATTAAAATGATTTGCAGTTGTTTCAATAGTTGCCTTATTTTCAATAATAAATTTAGCAACATTTAATATCATTACTTTTTTATTTTCTTTCATAACTACTCCTCATCCATAGATAAAACAGATAAGAAAGCTTCTTGTGGTATTTCAACACTACCTACTACTTTCATTCTCTTTTTACCTTCTT
>CAZYWD010000127.1:0-2360 GCA_964651795.1 uncultured Muribaculaceae bacterium | reverse complement strand
AATGAAACTGATAATAAAACAATTAGCTATAGAAAATATGGTTCACAAGATACAATAACTCTATCAATAGATGATTTTATTAGTATGATGAATTATACTATAAATAATAAAGAAGGAGTCTAAAAGTTAGACTTTTTTTGATAAATATTATATAATTGATATGGTGATAATATGAATAAATTATTAAGTAGAGTAGAAATATGTAAAGATAATATGGATACTGTATCAAAAGAAGAAACGATTAATTTAGTATTAAAAATAATAGATATATTAAAGTCTATGAGAATTTCTAATATGAGAGCTAGTGATACTGAATTAAATGATATTATATTAAATATAAGAAAAGATGAAAACTATAGATTTAAAGCAAAATTAGAAGGAGTTTTATATAACCAAGAAATAAAACTTAAAAAAGAAGAAGACATACAAAGAATTATTGAAGATAATCTTATAGAATTAAGAATGTTGTTTTTACAAATGGAAAAAGATAGTTGTTTTATAGATTTTAGTGATAGATCATTAGAACAAATTATGGAATATTTAATAAGTAAAAATAGAACAAATCCAATGTTTGAACAAAAATATTATGATATAAAAGATGAATTAAAACATTTATTAAAAAATAAATATCAAAAATATATGACAAAAATGTGTGAAGCAAATACTAATTTAATGGTCCCTTTAATAAAAAGAGATAATGAAGAATTATTAGATATTAAAGAAGAAAAAAATGAAACAGTTAATTCAGAAATACAAGATGAATTAAATAATTTTAAATTATTCTAAATATGGAATAATTTTTTTATTAATTAATATATTTTATTAGTACCAGGAGGAATAATATGATTAATAAAAAAAATATATGGTTTTTAACACTTTTCAGTTTGATATTAGTATTAAGTGTCTATTATATAACAATGCCTAGTGAATTGTTACTTACAAATGTAGAAGTTAAAAATGAAGAAAAGCCTGTTGTAGAGATAGAAGAAAGTGAAATCTTATCAGCTTTAAGAATAGAAGCAGATGAAGTAATGCTAGAAGAATTAGATTCATTAAAATTAATTCTAGCAGATACAAAAGCTACAACAGAAAAGAAAAATGAAGCTTTTGAAAAAATGAAATCATTAAATATAAATAAAACATCTGAAACAAATATTGAAGATAAAATTAAGGAAGAATTTAAATTAGAAAGTTTTGTTAAAATAAATAATGATCAAATAAGAATAGTAGTAGATAAAGATGAACATACTACTGAATTAGCAAACTCTATAATGAGGTTTGTCCAAAAAGAATTTGAAACCAAAAAATATATAACAGTTGAATTCAAATAAAAACGATTATTTTTTAATCGTTTTTTGTTTTCCATTTAATAATTCATAATATTCTTCACTAGAAATATTTTTAAATCTATTGATATAAACATTTTGTTTATTTTTTCTGTCATCATAATATAGTTCATCATAATCATAACTTATTTGATAATTAGAAATTTTATTATGATTTTCTAAGGAAGCAATAACTTTAAGAGCAGTATTTTTGTTTATTCTATTTGTCTCAGTATAATCAAATGTAACTTTACTATAGATATCCGCACCTATTTCTTCCGTTAATTCACTTTCAAAAACTAATTCTCCATTAATATAAGTCTTCTTTTTAACTCTAGCATATGTTGAAGATATATTTTTAGTATAAGAATATACATAGTTTGTTAATTCTTTATCAAAAATAATAGTTTTGTAACCTGTATAAATAATTGTTAATTGTTCTTGATTGTGTCCATTCCATCTTGATATAGAAAAATCAATAGTACCAGGATTTATTCTTAAAGATAAAAAATCTTTTTTATCTTTTTTATTAATTCCAGTTAATAAAACATTATTACCTTCAGAAATGATTTTTAATTTATGATTTTCATAGTAATTTATAAGTTCATTAAAAATTTTATAAAATAATTCTTCATTAGGTATATTATATCTTAAACATTTTGTTACAGCATCAATATCTATTTTCATATTATCCTCCTAAAAATTATTTTTATTATATATGCAATAAATTATTTTGTCAATATATAGGCTAATTCTCTCACTTATTTTAATAGTCAACATAGAATAATATGAGTAAATACCACCCGACTAGGAAGTGAGGGAAACCCGTGAATAAAAGTATATTAACGAAAAGAGAAAAAGAGGTATTTGAGTTACTTATTAAAAATAAAACAACAGCTGAAATAGCTGGACTACTAAATATTAGTGAAAAAACAGTTAGAAATCATATATCAAATAGTATGCAAAAACTTGGTGTAAAGGGTAGAGCAAGTGCTGTTATAGAACTTTTAAAACTTGGAGAATTAACTATATAAA
>CAZYWD010000126.1:0-2422 GCA_964651795.1 uncultured Muribaculaceae bacterium | reverse complement strand
TGTGTAGGTTGATTTAAATCTTTTACTTTTGTTAATTCAAAACCTTTACCAAATAATATTTCTAAATGTTCTTTATTTAAATGAACATGTCTATTTGATACGCCAACAGATACTTTCATTTAATCACCTCTATCTTTAACAATTATATCATATTTTTAATATATATATAATAATATTTATAAGAAAGGATGATTTTATGAATAATTATTTTGATAAAAATGTTTTTCCAGGGCAACCAATCTATACTGGTAATATGCCTACACCAAATCAACAAACCGCACCTAATTATAGTGATGATATACCTTTTGAACAATCTTATATTGAAAATATCTTAAGAATGAATAAGGGTAAAAAAGTTACTGTTCATATGACATTCCCTGATTCTGAACAATTTAAAGATAGGGAATTTTCCGGTATCATTGAACAATCAGGTAGAGATCATATAATATTAAGTGATCCATCTACTGGAAAATGGTTTTTACTATTAATGATATATGTAGATTTTATTACATTCGATGAAAAAATAAATTATATTCAAAATTTCTAAAAAAAGTATAGCATAATATGTCGATTTTTGTTATAATTACATTAGGGTGATGGTAATGACTTTTGAAATAATATTAATGGTAATAATTGGATTAGGTTTACTACTAATTTGGTATATGACAATTTATAATAATTATCAAAATTACATAATTAGAATTAATGAATCTGAAGCTTTTATTGATACAACATTAAGAAAAAGATTTGATTTATTAAATAAATCTATAGAAATAATTAAGGCAAATACTAAAGAAAAAGAAGTATTAACAGTTATTGAAGAATTAAAAACTATGAAGTTAAGCAATTTTGATTTAGATAGAAAATTATATGAAGCACTTAATGAATTTGATAGATATAAAGAAGAAATTGAAGAATTAAAAAACAGTGAAACATTTATTAAAATTGAATTAGGACTTTTTGAATCAGAATCAGAAATAGTTGCTGCTAGAAAATATTATAATGACATAATTACTGATTACAATAAAATGGTTAGAAGATTTCCATCTAATGTAGTAGCAAAATTAAGTAATTATAAAGTAAAACCATATTTTGATGGTAAAAATATGGAAGATGAAGATACAAAAGATTTTAAATTATAAAAAAAACTAGGAAACTAGTTTTTCTTTTTTAAGGCATATATAAATATTATTATTAATAATCCTATACCACCATATATTATATAATTATAATCAACATTTAGATTAAATTTTTCATCTTCTGATTCTTTATTTTTTTCATCTTTTAATTTTATAATATATTCTCCATTTTTAGAATATGAATAATTTTCTCTAGCATATTTTGCTATATACTCAGGATCTTGTAATTTATCTATTTCTTGATTTAATATTTTTTCTTGTCTTTTTAATTCAGTCAAATCAGAAATAAATTTGTTTTCTGATTTTTTTAAACTATATAAATTATATATGTTAAAACCTAGATTAAATATGAAATAACCAATTATAAATATTGATAATGTACCAAATACTATTAATCTTTTTTTACTAGCTTTAGAAATTTTATTCTTTTTCATATCCTCACCTACTATATTTGATTATATCATTTTTTGAAATACTTTTCAATTAGGTGATGAAATAAGTGTTCTAATAAAACACCTAATATAATAGCTATAATACCATATAGATGAATTATACCATTATTAATTTTTAATAATATTAAAAAATATAGTAATACATTTAAAAATATAATAAGAAATGTTCCTATTACTAAATAGAATTTTTTAAGTTTATAAATTATTTTATAGTTTAAATAAATTATAAATGAAAAATAAATACCAAATAAAAAAGAATATAGTAAGGTTTTAAATTGGATATCTAGGTTCATTTAAACAGTTTACTAAATATTGATTCATCTTTTTCTTTTTTATTAGCATTTTCCATATAGTTTAAACTATTAACTGTTCCTTTAATTGAAACAGTACCTTGGTATGTATCTAATTTTACTATTTCTAGTGTTTTACCTTTTATTATTATATATCCCATATTTGTTTCTAATAAAAATTCTTCATTATCAAAACTATCTATTTTTTTAACACCTGATATTATTAAATTCTTTCTTTCATTAAGCGTAATACTATGATTATATACTGTCATATCCTTGTCCATAATATCCTCCTCAATAAAATATATGAATTATATATTAAAATATTAAAAAAACTTAACAAAATGTTAAGCTTTTTCTAATTCTTCTTTATATGCTTTTATAACTGCATCTTCAAACATCGTTCTACATTCAGGTGTAATTGGATGAGCAATGTCTTTATATTCTCCATCAGCTTTTTTCTTACTTGGCATAGCAATAAATAAACCTTTTTCACCTTCGATTATTCTAATATCTCTTATTACGAAACAATCGTCTAATA
>CAZYWD010000125.1:0-2564 GCA_964651795.1 uncultured Muribaculaceae bacterium | reverse complement strand
TTTCTTTAGCAGCATGTTGATCTATCATATACATACCTAATTCATTTTGACAAATTATATATGTTCCATGAACTACTCCAACATATGATAATTCTGGGAATGGTTCTTTACGATATTCCTCTTCTTTTTCTTTTATTTCTTCAAATGTTAAAGTTTGTTCTTCATATTTTATTTCTTCTTGTTTTGGTTCTTCTTCTAAATCACTTGTATTATCAAAGTTATTTATTTGATAATTTGTTTCAATATTTTTAAATTCGTTAGTTTCAATATGAGGTATTAAGTTAACTCCTTTTATTCTATTTCTAATAGTATTATATACTAAGGTTAATAATTCTTCTAGTTTTGAAAATTTAACATCCATTTTAGTAGGATGAATATTTACATCTATTAAACTTGGATCTAATTCTATATTAATTACTGTTATTGGATATCTAGTATCTGGTTTATATGAATGGTAACTATCATTTATCATTTTATTTAATTCAGCATTTCTAACTACTCTACCATTTACTAAAGTTATTATTCCATTTCTACTAGATCTATGTATTTCTGGAGCTGAAATATAACCTGATATTTTATAATCATTATCTTCTGCTTCAATATCTAACATTTTTTTAGCTGTTTCTATTCCAAATATTGATTTAATTGTTTTAAGTAAATTATTACTTCCATCTGTATTTAATAAAATACTATTATTGTTTGTTAATACAAATTTAATTTCTGGATGAGATAAAGCTATTTTATTAATGTAATCAGTTATACTAGAAAGTTCAGTATATAAACTTTTCATATGCTTTAATCTAGCTGGTGTATTATAAAATAGATTTGAAACTGTTATTTCAGTACCTATTCTAGCATCACTAACTGTTGTATCTATTAATTTACCACCACTAATATTTACGATAGTACCAATATTATCCATACAAGTTTTTAAAGTTATTTCAGAAACAGAAGCTATAGAAGCTAATGCTTCACCTCTAAAACCTAAAGTATTGATATTATATAAATCATCTTCTGTTTTAATTTTACTTGTAGCATGTCTATTGAATGCCATTATAGCATCTATATTATCCATACCTATACCATTATCAATTACTTTTATTTGTTTAGTACCTGCTTCTATTAAGTCAATTTTTATTTCAGTAGATGAAGCATCTATACTATTTTCTACTAATTCTTTTACTACAGAAGCACATCTCTCGACTACTTCTCCAGCAGCTATTTTATTAGCAAGTAATTCGTCCATTTGCATTATAACTGACATATTATCACCTACTAGTATTATACCATAAAAAAATATTGAAATAAATCAATATTTTATATTAGTTTTTTTATTTTATCTTGTTCATTAAATTCATAAGTTGGTTTAACTTCCATACAATCATATAAATTTTTATATATTAAACATGTATTTAGTGAAGTTGTATCAAATACTTTTATTAATTCTTGATCTGGTGTTACAATTAAAAGTTCTTCAATATTTTTTATATTTGATTCATTTATAAATCTCATTATTAAATTATAACTACTATGTCTTATATCTTCCTTATCATATTCAATCACACCATTTATATTGCTTGGTATATTAAATTCTACATCATTATCCAAGTTTTTTAGTAAATAAACTTGTTTTTTATGATTTTTTAAATAACCTACTATATCTTTTGTATCAATGTTTCTATTATAATGTTTATCAAATGTATTTTGATCTAATAATATTGTTTTTATCATATTTACCCCCCTATATATATCTTTAAATATATTTTTCTTTATTGGTTTATCCACATAATCACCGATTGGTTTTATATTATATATAAAATTAAAGAAATAGTCATACTATTTCTCCATCCATACTCCATGTTTTAACATCAGTTATTTTAACATTAACAATTTTTCCAATACTGTCTTTATTTCCTTTAACATTAACTAATTTCATTGTATCTGTATATCCTGATAGCATTTTTTCATTTTTTTCAGATATTCCTTCTATTAGTACAGGTACTACTTTATCTAAATATTTATTATTTGCTTCTAAAGCATATTTATTAACTAAAAAATTTAATTCTTGTAATCTTCTATTCTTAACTTCTAAAGATACATTATCTTCCATTTTAGCAGCTGGTGTACCTATTCTAGGAGAAAATATAAATGTAAAAGCTGAATCATATTTACAAGTATTAACTACATCTAATGTTTCGTTAAAATCTTCTTCTGTTTCATTTGGAAATCCTACTATAATATCAGTAGTTATTGAAGAATGTGGTAAAGCACTTTTTAATTTATTAAATAATTTAATATAATCTTTTTTTGTATATCTTCTACCCATTAATTTTAAAATATTATCTGAACCTGACTGTAAAGGCAGATGAATATATGGCATTATATTATCATATTTTTTTATTATACTAATCATTTCATCAGTAAAATCCCAAGGATGACTAGTAACAAATCTAATTCTATCTATTCCTGTTTTAGCAACATCCTCTAATAAATTTTCCATTCCATAATTTATATTTAAATCTTTTCCATAAGCATTAACATTTTGACCCAATAAAGTAACTTCT
>CAZYWD010000124.1:0-2603 GCA_964651795.1 uncultured Muribaculaceae bacterium | reverse complement strand
TCAATTAGTGGATTACTATTTACTGATATAGATTTTGTAAATGCTATAAGATGGTGGAGATTTATATTTTTATTTTTAGCTTCTGTTAGTGGATTAATTGGAGTAGTATTAGCAGGTATTATTTTCATAAATGGGTTAGCATCAATAGTAACAAATGATGTATCATATTTAACTCCATTTAGTCCTTTATATATTAAATCATTAAAAGATTCAGTTATTAAATTTCCTACTAATAAGCTTAAAAATAGACCTCCATATTTAACAAAAAATACAACAAAATTAGGTGATAATAATGAATAAAAAAATATTAATAATTTTGATAGTTTTTCTGATGACAGGATGTTGGAATTATCAGGAATTAAACAGTTTAGCAATAACTACTGCTATGGCTATTGATTTAACTGATAAGGGTGAATACGAGGTAAGTTTATTGATTGCTAATTCAATGAAAGCTCAAGCTAGCTCTCAAGAAAATGAATCACAAACTGTAATATATAGTGGTAAAGGTAAAACTATTGCTCAAGCATTAAAAGAAATAGATTTAATAAATCCTAGACAATCATATATAGGTCATGTTTCAATAGTATTACTTTCTGATAAAGTAGCCTATAAAGGTGTTGATGATGTATTAGATCTTTTACTTAGAAATTCTGAATCTACAAAAAGATTTCAGTTAGCTATAGCTCGTGATGCAAAAGCAAAAGATATTATTAAGATTTTAACTCCTCTAGAAACATTCCCAGCTCAGAATATATCTGACAATATTAAAGTATCTCATGAATCACAAGCAACAAGCACTTCAATAAGATATAGTGAATTTATTTATACTCTTTTAGAAAAAGGATATAATCCAATACTTCCTAGTATCATCTTATTAGGTGATGAGAAAGATGGTTCTAAAGATAAAAGTTTACAACAAACAGTACCAGATGCCATTATAAAATTAAGTACCATTGGATTATTTCAAGATGATAAATTAGTTGGATTTGCTACTAAAGATGAAAGTAGAGGTATTAATATAGTAAGAAATACGATTGAAGAAATGAATATATATTTGAAATGTGATAAAAATTATTTATCCATTAGAATATTACAATCAGAATCTAAAACTAAATTAAAATCAAAAGATAAAATAGATATATCTGTAAAAGCAATAGGAACAATATTAGAAGATAATTGTAAACATAATTTAGAGGATCCAAAAGTTATTGATGAAATAGAAAAAAAAGCCGAGAAAGAATTAAAAAAACTAGCTAAAAAAGGTATTGAAGTTGCTAAAAAATATGAGACTGATATATTCGGTTTTGGAAATCTACTTTATAAAAAAGATCCTGATTCTTATAAAAAATTTGATGACTGGGATAAAGATGGATTTACTAAGTTAGATGTAAATATTAAAACTAATATAGAACTTAAATTTAAAGGCTCTGCTAAACAAGCACTAAAGGAGGCAATAGATGAAAATTAGAACTTCAGAAGTTTGTGCTTTTGTATTTATTGTGATGCAATCCTTATTATTTGGATACACTTTAAATGGATGTGTTAAATATACTGGAGTTGATAGTTGGATAATTCCAATAATCGGAAGCTTACTTGGATTTTTACTATTATTAGTTTATTTATATATTTTTAATTATAAAAAAGAATTGAATATCAATGAATTAAATATTGATTTATTTAAATATGGAAAAGTATTAAATATACTTTTAATAATCTTTGTTTCTTTTTTAGCAATGGCATTATTTTGGAATCTAACTAATTTTGTTAGCTCACAGTATTTATATAATACTCCTCAAATATTTGTCGAATTATTATTTATTGGAACTGTAATATATATAATACATAATGGGGTTAATTCTTTATTTAGGACTTGTCTTATATTAGCTTATATTTTATTATTTACATCTTTTATAAATAATACAGGGTTATTAAAACAGATAAATTTTAAAAATCTTATGCCTTTCTTTCATAGTGATTTTAATATCATAAAATCATGTTTTGTTTATATTACTTCTACAGTATGCCCTATTTTTCTATTATTAATAATTCCAAGAAATAAGGTTATGGGAAAAAATTTAAATAAAAAAATAATACTAACTTACATTGTTACTAGTTTAATTATATTTTTCATTATATTTTTAATAATTTCTATATTTGGTATTAATTTAGTTAAGTTATATCAATATCCCGGATATCATATTTTAAAAAGAGTATTTGTTGGAGGAATTACTGAAAGAATGGAAAAAGCTTTAGCAATATACTGGGTTTTAACTCTATTTATGGGTGTAATATTTTGTATATATTATGTATTTAAATCATTAAAAGATAATTTTAATTTTAAAAAAAAGAGTTATGTTTTAATATTTATAATTTTATATTGTAGTCAATATTTATTTAAAAATAGTACTATTGCAAAATATTGGATTGAAACAAGTTTTCCTTATATAATAGGCATATTCCTAATAGGAATACCCTTAATAATATTTATTAAAATAAAAAAGACTAAGCTTATCACTTAATCATATTAAATAGAAAATAAATTACTATCCCTGTTAAAACTAATAATACTGTGAAAAATAATATTCTCATTAATATATTATTCT
>CAZYWD010000123.1:0-2633 GCA_964651795.1 uncultured Muribaculaceae bacterium | reverse complement strand
TTAATTAGTATTTATTTCATTACTTTTCTATCTATTGGTATTGCTTATTCTTTTTTAAATGAAAACTTACAATTCAAAGGAAAAGTAGGTTTTTCAGAAAATTCTATATATAACTTTTCTTATAGTTATATATTACAAGATAATTGGAATGATGGAACATATTATTATTACTATTTTATACCAACTATAACTTATTTAGGAAATGAAATTATAAATAGTTGGCAAGCAAATATTAAAGTTCCAAATGATACTGAAATAACTGGTTGTTTTGAATCTAGTGAATGTACAGTAAATAATAACATTTTAAGAATTAAAAATGCTACTTGGAATGGTACATTAACTAAAAATCAATCATTTACTTTTGGATTTCAAATAAAAACTAAAACAAATAATTATAATTTTTCTTTAATAGCTGTTAATTTTTATAAAGAAACTATTATAGATAAACCAAGTGAAGAAATAGAAAAAATAGATGGTTTTAATGTAAATTTTGATTATCAAAATGGTTGGGATAATATATCATCATATACATTAAGTATTACTAATAATTCAAATATAAAACTAAATAGTTGGAAATTAGAAATAGAAGTAAATGAAAATACTGAAATAATGTCTATTTGGGGAGTTAATTATATATTAAAAGATAATATATTAGTTTTAACTGGACTTTCTTGGGATGAAGTAATTGATATAGGTTCTACTATTAGTAATATAGGATTTCAAATATCTAATGTACCAGAATTAAAAATAAAATCTTTTACCGGAATTACTAGTGATAATAAATTAGTGGAGATAAATATATGATAATATTTTTAAGTTTTTATTTAATTTTTATAAATATAATTGGTTATAATAACTTTAAAAACATAGATACATTAATTAATCCTATTATTTTTTTAATATTATTTATTATTACATTATTTTCAAATAGTAAAGAAAGAATTAAATATAAAAAAGAAAAAGAACAAACTGTTCTAATAATTGTACTAATATATTTAATGATATACTTTTTAAGTGGTCTATATTTTGGATATAATAAAAATAATTATGATAATAGTTTTATAGGTATAATTACTAATTTATGGAGTTATATATTTATTATTATTTATGAAGAATATATAAGAAACTTTTTAGTTAAAAAAAATAAAATATTAACTTTCTTAATATTCACTTTATTTGAAATAAACATTTATACTTTATTAAATATAAATAATAATATAGATCTATTTAAACAAATATCTTTAATTGTAATTCCAGCTATATCTACTAATTTATTACTTAATTATTTAACTAAAACATCTGGTTTTATTTCTTGTTTATTATATAAAATACCTATAATATTCACTAATATATTTTTACCTATTATTCCTAATTTAGATTGGTTTATTAATTCTATTATAAGAACTATATTACCATTTATAATATATTTATTTATAAGAAAAATAGATACTAAAAAAGATAGAGTAAAGCCAAAAACTACAAGTAATATTTTATTAATAATAATTTTATTAATTGTTATTTGTTTTATAGCAGGATTATTTAAATATAAAATAGTTTCGATCGCATCTAATTCTATGAAAGATAGTATTAGTAGGGGAGATGCTGTAGTAGTAGAAGAAACTAAAAATATAGATTTATATGATATTATTGAGTTTAAAGCAGATAATATAATTATAGTACATAGAGTAATAGGAATAGAAAAACATAATGATGGTACTATACTTTATATTACTAAAGGTGATAATAATAATATAGCTGATAAAGATAAAATAAAAGAGGATCAAATAATTGGTAAAGTTTTATTTAAAATACCATATATAGGATATCCAAGTATTTGGTTAAATGAAATTTTTACAAAATAAAGAGGTGATTTATGAAAAAAATATTAATTATAATTATTACTATTTGTTTTCTTTTATCACTTTTTTTGTTTTTTTCATTTTTTAAAAATAATAAAAAAATAATTTATTCATATCAAATAGATCAAGATATTAATTATAAAGTTCATTTATTTGATAATAGTTTTATTGATGAATCTACATTAAATGAGAATGAAATGTATATAACTGAATTAATTAAAAATATTGATATTAATTTTAATTATAATTTTTTAGGATCTAAAAATATATATTTAGATTATTCCTATGAAATAAAAGGTACTATTATTAGTAAGTATATAAATGATCAAAAAATTGTATGGACTAAAAAATATCAATTATTAGATTTAATTAAGAAAAAAGATTCTAAAATTAATATTAATGAAACTATTAATTTAGACTTTGTTAAATTTTTAAAAGAAGTAGAAGAATTTAGAAAAAATTTTACTTTATCTATAGATACTGTATTTAATATAGAATTTATAGTGAGTGTTAAAGATGAAAATAAATTAATAGATGATAAATTTGTATCTTTAATATCTATACCACTAGGTGTTCAAGCTTTTTCTATTACTAATGATTATTTAGACAAAGAAAATAAAGATATTATAATTAAAAACAATAATTATTTTTATTCTTTTATACCTTTTATAATAGGTATTATATTATTAATTGTTTTTTATAAAAAGATATTCAATATTAAAACTAAAACAAAGTATATTAAAAAATTAAATAAAATATTAAAAGATTATAATG
>CAZYWD010000122.1:1429-2633 GCA_964651795.1 uncultured Muribaculaceae bacterium | reverse complement strand
TTCTGAGTTTTTAATTTGACAAATTTTATAAATACTATATAATAACTACTTAAAGAGGGGGGTGAAACTATGAAAGTAATTGAAATAAGTAATCATAAATTTAAAAAATTAAAAAGATATATTCCAAATAATATAAATAATATGGAATGTGAATTATATTTATTAAAAGATAAAGAATCTTGGAATACTAAGTATAAACTATTTAAAAAATTTAATACTACTAAGGGTGAATATTTTAGTAACAAATTATATACATTAAATTCACTTAATAATTCTGAAGAAAAATTACAAGATTTAAACATAGTTTTACCTAAAGAATTAGTAACGATGAATGATTCATTAGTAGGATATACAATGCCTTTTATTCAAAATAATGAAACATTAAGATTTCTTTTAAAAAGTGATATAGATACTAAAACAAAAATAGCTTTATTAAAACAATTAGGACAATTATTAAGTAATATTGAAAATACAGGAATTATTAGATTATCAGATATTCATGAAGGAAATTTTATATTAAATTTAGATAATAATAAATTATTGGGAGTAGACATAGATAGTGCTAAAATAGGTAATAATGATCAATCTATTTCTAAATATTTAACATATAATACAAACTTATGGGATTATCCACATAAATATCCTTTAGATGAAGATGATATTCATATACCAAATACTAATACAACAATACTTAGTTATATTTATATAATATTAAATATGTTAGCTAATTATCCAGTAAGTAATTTACCTATAGAAAAATATTATGATTATATACAAACCTTGAATTCAAATGGTTTACCTAATGAATTAGTAGATTTATTTTCATTAATTTATACAAATAAAGATAATGAATGGCCAACTGAATTATTAGATGAAATACCAGAAGATATTAGTAAATTAAGATATAAAAGAATAGTAAAAATATAACTATTCTTTTTTTTGACAAAATATTCATATACAAATATATATAATGTAAATGAGATGATAATATGAAACAATTAATATTGATAAGTTTAATAATTATTCTAATACCTTATATGATAGTTACTTTTTTCATAAAAGATGAAGAAGTAAAAATAATAAGTGAAAATAAAGAAGAAATAAGTGTTAGAGTAAAAAAAGAAAATGGGGAAATAATAAAAATACCATTTGAAGAATATGTAGTTGGTGTTTTAGCAGGAGAAATGCCTGTTAGTTTTGAATT
>CAZYWD010000122.1:0-1329 GCA_964651795.1 uncultured Muribaculaceae bacterium | reverse complement strand
TTTTTCTTTTCAACAAGTACTGGAAAAACTGAGAATGTTGAAGAAGTATTTAGTCAACCTTTACCATATTTAAGAAGTGTAGAATCTAATTGGGATAGTAATATATCACCTGTTTTTAGTGAAACTAATACTTTTTCAATGGAAGACTTTTATAATAAATTAGGATTAAATTATAATCAAAATTTAAATATAGAAATATTAGAAACAACAAGTACTGGTAGAATTAAAAAAATTAAAATTAATGATATAGAATTTAAAGGTAGTGATTTTGCATCTAAATTAGGAATTAGATCAAACTTTTTTACAATTAATAAATTTGAAAGTAATGTTTTAATTACTACTAAAGGATATGGCCATGGTGTTGGAATGAGTCAGTATGGTGCGCAAGGTATGGCACTAGAAGGATATAAATATATTGATATATTAAAACATTATTATCAAGGAGTAGAAATTAAAAAAATGTAGTATAATTTTAATAAATTTGCTCACACTTTATAGTAGAGGTGAGAAAATGAGAAGGAAACTTAAACAACCAGTTGTTTATATGTTATATGGTTTAGGATTTGTTTTTTTAGTTACAGTAGCGTTCATCATTGAAGGTTCACTTAATAATAAGGTATTAGAAGATGATCTTACTTATGTATCTGAAACTATTTTTGATGAAACAGTACCAGTAGTATCAACTGATTACAAAATAATAAGACCATATAATGATAGTGAGGTAAAAACTTTATTAGGATATTATGATTATCAAGGTGAAGATGAATCACAAAGAAGTTCAATTATTGTTTACGAAAACACTTATATGCAAAGTAGTGGTGTAACATATGGAGGTAAAGATAATTTTGATATAGTATCAATATTAGATGGTAAAGTTATTACTGTTAAACAAGATGAATTATTAGGTAATATTGTTGAAATTAGTCATGATAATGGAATTATAAGTGTTTATCAAAGTTTAGGTGAAGTAAGTGTTAAAGTAGATGATACTGTTAAACAAGGTCAAATAATTGGTAAGAGTGGTACTAGTAAAGTTAATTCTAGTTTAGGTTCTAATTTATATTTTGAATTAATTATTAATGGAACTTTAGTTAATCCAGAAAATTATTATGATAAATTAGTAAATGAAATATAGGATTTTTTAATCCTTTTTTTATTTCGACAAATTTTTACTCTTTTTAAGTGTTAGTATATGACACTTAAGGAGGAATTTTATGAATTACTATGAGTTAATAAAACAAGAACTAATAAATAATGAAGTATATAAGAAAGTAAAAGATTATAGTAAAAATAGAAGTGATCTAGAGACATATTATAATATTGGTAAAA
>CAZYWD010000121.1:0-2656 GCA_964651795.1 uncultured Muribaculaceae bacterium | reverse complement strand
TTTACAAACTCCTAAAATTTAAATAGATATTAGAAAGAAGGTATTTTAATGAATACTAAAGAGCTTTTGGGTTACGACTTTAAAGCTCTTTTTGTTGTATTTTTAACTAATTAAATGTATAATTAATATAGATAGGAGAGATACAATGAGAAGCATAAAATTAGAAAAAAACAAAAAAAGATCTCTAATGACTAAAGTAATAGAAGTAATACCTAATCATGTATATTTTAAAATACCTAATAGTTATAAAATATTAGTTAACTTAAATGATGAGGTTAAAAAAAATACCATATTAGCTGTATCAGATAATAATACTTCAATTGTATCAAGTGTTGCTGGTAAAGTAATTGAATGTGGTGAAATAATCAAAATAGAAAATAACCATAGTGAACAAAAAGATACTGTTGATATCAGTAATATAGATAAAAATAAATTTATTGAACTACTAAAAAATAGTGGAATAGTCGGAATGGGTGGAGCTGGATATCCAACTTATAAAAAATATAGTGCTTCTAAAATAGATACATTAATAGTTAATGCAGTTGAATGTGAACCATTTATAACAGCTGATTATACTATAGTAAAATTACATGCAGAAGAAATAATAGAAGCATTAAAAAAAATAATGGAAATAAACAATATAGAAAATTGTATTATAGCTTTAAAAGAAAATAATAATGGAATAGATAAATTTTTTGATCCCTATTTAACAGATAAAATAAAAGTAAAAAAACTAAAAGATAAATATCCTATGGGATGGGAAAGAAAATTAATAAAAGAAACATTAAATATAGAATATGAAAATATTCCAATAGAAAAAAACATAATAGTTAATAATATATCAACTATATATGCTATTAAAAGATTATTGGATGGGAAAAGACTAGATGCTAGAATGGTTACTATTACAGGTGATATAGATAGTGGTAATTACTTAGTTAAAATAGGAACTAGTATCCATCATTTAATAAAAGATATTAATTTAGAAAATAAAAATGTAATAATAGGTGGACCTATGATGGGGAAATTATATGATAATGATGTCATAACACCTACTACAAATTGTGTCTTAATAATAAATAAGGCAAAAGAAAATATGTTGCCATGTATAAGATGTGGGAAATGTGTTAATATTTGCCCTGTTTATTTAGAACCAGTTTTAATAAAAGATAATTTAAATAATAAAAAAGAATTAGAAAAATTAAGACCAAAAAAATGTATTGAATGTGGACTATGTTCATATATTTGTCCTTCAAAAATAGATTTAAGAAGTAAAGTAATAGAAGCTAAGAGGGGGTAATTATGGGACCATTTATTAAATCAAAAAATAGTACTGATAAAATGATGAAAAACTTAATTATCGCACTTATACCTATAATCCTTTTTAGTGAATATAAAAATGGATTTATACCATATATAAATGGTAAAACAGATATAATAGGTTTATGGTATCCATTAATATTTATACTTATTGGTTCTTTATCTACCTTATTATTTGAACTAATATACTGTAAAATAACTAAAAAACAAAGTCATTATGCAATAATACCAGGTATATTTATAGCGCTCGTTTTACCACTTAATACACCAATAGAAATACTTATACTTGGTTGTTTTATAGGAATAATAGTTGGTAAAATGCTATATGGAGGATTTGGTAATAATATATTTAATCCAGCTTTAATAGGTTGTTTATTTGTTTTAACTGCTTATTCATCTATAATACTTTCTAATGGTGGATACTTAAATAGTTATGAAATAGATACTATAGGGGGTGCGACACCATTATCTAATATAGAAAGTGGTATTGGTAGTTATGATACATTAGTGCGACCTTATGGAAATTTATTTGATTTTTTCATTGGTAATATACCAGGTTCAGTAGGAGAAACAAGTAGTTTATTATGTTTATTAGGACTAATTTATTTAAGTATTAAAAAAGTTATAAAAACAAAAATACCACTTATATATATTGGTACAGTATTTGTATTAACACTTATAATAGGAAGTATTAATGGTTTAGGTATATGGTATCCATTATTTCAAATATTAAGTGGTGGTTTAATGTTTGGAGCTATATTCATGGCAACTGATCCAGTAACTAGTCCCACTACTAGTTTAGGACAAATTATTTATGCCTTATGTTTAGGTATAATAACAGTTATTTGTAGATATTTAACTATATATCCTGAAGGAGTATTAACTTCAATATTGATTATGAATATGTTTGTCTTTATATTAGATAAAATAGGTATAAAAACAAAAAATTATATTAAAAAAATGATTATATCAATAAGTATAATAATATTATTGGTAATACCTCTAATATTTGTAATAAATAATTCATTTAAAGAAACACAAGATAGTGACTTTAATATAATAGAAAAAACAACTAAAAATAGAGAAACAAAATATGTTGTTACTCAAAAAGGATTTAAAGGTAATATTAAAGCAGAAGTAATAATTAAAGATAAAAAAATAATTTCTTATGAAATATTAGAATGTAATGATGATTATTTATCAATAGTAGAAAAAGAAAATTATAGAGATAAATTAATTAAATCTACAGATATAGATACAGTTAGTGGTGCAACTAAAACAAGTACTGCTTTAAAGAAATTATTAATTAATGTTAAGAAAGATAGTGATATAAATG
>CAZYWD010000120.1:0-2691 GCA_964651795.1 uncultured Muribaculaceae bacterium | reverse complement strand
ATACTAAAGCAGCTGTAAGAATAGCTTATGATTTACTTAATAATGAAACAATGGGATATAGTTTCAAACCAGAAGAAAAAGATTTAATGTTATTAGGACTACTTATTCATGATGGTTTAAAATCAGGTTTACCTAAAGAAAAATATACTAAAGTAGATCATCCTATATTAATATGTAATTATTTAAAAGAAAATAAAGATAAATTAACTTTAAAAGATAATGAAATAGAATTTATTTGTAGTTCAATAGAAACTCATATGGGAGAATGGAACACTGATTTTAATGGCAATGAAGTATTAAAAAAACCAACTAATAAATATCAAAGATTTATTCATATGTGTGATTTTTTATCTAGTAAAAAATATTTGGATATAAAATTTGTTAATAATGAAATAGTTGAATAAATTTATTGGAGTAGTCTATAATAGTAAAAATAATAAATAAACAATAAAATAAATAAGGAGTAGATAACTAAATCTACTTTTTTATGTTATAATACTTATTAGAAAACCCAAGGAGGTAATAATTATGGCAAAAAATATGTATCAAAAAAGAGAGATGCGAAAAAATAAGCCAGAGAAAGTAGATAACAATAAAACTAATATAAATTGATTGATTACAATTAATTTAAACCCCTGGGAAAATCCTTATAAATAAAGGGTTTGAGCAAAAATGCTTTTTACATTTTTTGATAAAAAAACATTAAAAATTGCCAATTTTTATTAAATTTTATTAAAAATACTATATTTTATTGATAGAATTATAAAGGTGATTACAAAGTTTAAACCCTTCTAAAAAGGTTTAAAAGGAGATGAGAATATGAATGAAGAAAATAATTTGTTAATATATAAAAATAAAGATGGCAATATTATAGTTGATGCAATATATAAAGATGAAACATTATGGCTAACACAAAAAGGAATGTCTAAAGTATTTGATGTAGGAATACCAGCAATTTCTAAACATTTAAAAAATATTTTTGAAGAACAAGAATTAGATGAAAAAATGGTTGTTTCCAAAATGGAAAATACCACAATTCATGGTGCAATAAAAGGTAAAACACAAACATTAGAAATAAATGTGTATAGTCTTGATGCAATTATTGCCGTTGGATATAGAATTAATTCTAAAAAAGCAACTGAGTTCAGAATATGGGCTACTAAAATATTAAAAGAATATATGACTAAGGGTTTTGCACTTAATGATGAAAGATTTATTAAGGGAAATAAGTATGATTCTAAATATTTTGATGAATTATTAGAACGTATTAAAACAATTAGAGTTAGTGAGAGAATGTCTTATCAAAAAATTACTGATTTATTTATAGCAACATCTACTGATTATAATCCTAAATCTGAAGAAGCTTATACTTTCTTTAAAATTGTTCAAAATAAACTTCATTATGCTATTTCTGGACATACTGCTGCAGAACTTATATATAATAGAGCAGATTCAAATAAAGAGCATATGGGACTTACTACTTGGAAAAACAGTCCAGATGGTTTAATATATAAATATGACGTTAGCATTGCTAAAAATTATTTAAACGAAGAAGAACTAAATAAACTAAATGATTTAACAAATATGTTTTTAGTTTTTGCAGAAGATGAAGCAAAAGAAAGACATATTATGACAATGCAAGATTGGATAACGGCTACAGATGATTTATTAAAATTCAGAAGAAAAAATGTATTAAAGTATTCTGGAAATATTTCACATAAAGATGCAGTAAATAAAGCTGAAAGCGAATACGAGAAATATAGAATAATACAAGATGAAAAATATATATCTTCAATGGATGAATTTTATAATAAATACTTAGAAGAAAACAAAGATAATTAGTAAGTTGTATATCTGTGTTGATTAACTTGATATCCACACATAGATAATCACAATTAATTTCTTATGAAATAATTTTATTACATTTTTAGATATAAATATGATGTTATATCATGGTATCAAAAATGGTTAGTATTAATTGATAAGGAAAGTTTAATTTATAAAAAGGAGATATAATTAGTGAAAAAAGAAGAAATTAATTTAAATAATATTAGAATAGCTATTTTTGATTTTGATGATACATTAGCCATTCATAAAGATAATGATTATATAAAACATCGTAATGAAACAGAAGATAATCTTTTAAATTATTATTTAAATGCATATTTGAATCCTAATATCTTTTATGATACTATAGAACCTTGTTTTATATCAAATTCTTTACATAAATTTATTGAAATATGTGAAGAAAAAGGTATTAAAATGTATTGCGTGTCTGGAATGAAATTTTCTTTTCATTTTAAGGCAAAAGAGTATTTTATTCATAAATATTATAGTGAAAAAATAGAAGTTATTTCAACAAGATCTCAAGAACTAAAATGCGATGCCGTTAAAATCATTCAACGTGTTAATGATTGTAAGTTAAATGAAATATTATTTGTAGATGATATAAAGGAAAATATTATCAGATTTAGTAATATGGGTATATATGCTCTATTACCAGAAGAAATAGAACAATTAATATAGAAAGTAAAATAAAGGAGGTAATAATTATGGCAAAAAATATGTATCAAAAAAGAGAAGAACGAAAAGCAAAAAACAATAATAAAGAAATAGATAATAAAACAAATATTAACTGATTGATTACGATTAATTTAAGAACGCTTGAAAAGCCTTATAAATAAAGGCCTT
>CAZYWD010000119.1:0-2694 GCA_964651795.1 uncultured Muribaculaceae bacterium | reverse complement strand
GAAAAAGGTAAAGTTGCTTTATCTTTATTAGAAGTTACTGAATAGTAACTTTTTTAAATTATATTATTGACACACAAACAAATGTTTGATACGATATAAATGTATAAAGGTCCAACTTCACTAGTATGAAAAAAATATCAAACAAAGTTTTAATTTAGAACGGACAAAATATAGTGATAGGAGAAGAATTTAAGTAATTAAATTAAACTATAGTAACAACACATCACACTATGGTAAAAAATTTTTAAAAGAAGGAGACTGTTATGAATATAGAAATAATAAATAAAAATATATTTGAAAGCATTAAACATATTGATGAATATGGTAATGAATATTGGGAAGCAAGAGAATTAATGCCTTTATTAGAATATACTAAGTGGGAAAATTTTCATAGAGTAATTAAAAGAGCAATGATAGCATGTGAAACAAGTGGTAATAAAAAAATTGATTGCTTTCCTGAAGTCAGGAAGCCAATAATTAGCGGAAAAGGAAGAACAGAATATGTAATAGACTATAAACTATCTAGATATGCTTGTTATTTAATAGTACAAAATGCTAATCCTAAAAAAGAATCAGTTGCTTTAGGACAAACATATTTTGCGATTCAAACTAGAAAGCAAGAGATAACTGAGAAGGAGTATACTTTATTATCAGAAGATGAAAGAAGACTATATACTAGAATTACAGTTAATAATAAAAATAAGCTTTTAGCTTATAGAGCAAAAGAAGCTGGTGTTATTAATTTTGGAAAATTTAATAATTATGGCTATAAGGGATTATACAATGGAGAAACAGCAAAACAAATCGCACACAGAAAGAAACTTAAAGATAGTGAAGAAATATTAGATTATATGGGGAGTGAAGAATTAGGTGCAAACTTGTTTCGTATAACACAAACAGAATCTAAACTAAAAAAAGAAAAAATTAATAATGAAAATGATGCCTGTGATGTCCACTATAAAGTTGGAAAAACGGTCAGAAAAGCAATAAAAGAATTAGGTGGCAATATGCCAGAAACATTACCTACACCGGAGAAATCTATAAAAGAAATCGAAAAGCAAGAAATGTTAAAAATAATAAGACAAAGTAGTACAAAAAAATAAATTTTTGAAAAAATTATGATATAATATGTAACTATTGGATGTGATTATATGATAGAAAATATTGATATATGTAAAAAATGTGGTGGCAGATGTTGTAAAAAAAGTGGATGTGACTATATACCAAAAGATTTTAATGATTTATCAACTAATGGATTATATGAGAAATTAAAAGAAGGAAACATTTCTATAGTGGCAACTTTAAAATTTGAAAAATTACCAAATGGTAATATATTTGCAAATCCATTTTTATATTTAAGAGCTAGAAATATAAATAGAAATATAATTGATTTATTATCAATGAAGACTACTTGTAGTCAATTAACTGAAACGGGTTTCAGATATAATTATGAAGAAAGACCATCAATAGGTAAAAATTTAATACCACAAGAAGATCTTAAATGTTATCCACATGAAAAACCAATGATACTAATGCAATCATGGGAAAGTTATCAAAAAATATTATTTAAATTAGTTAAGAGATTTACTGGCTTAACAGTTGAAGAAAGATTAGCAAAAGATGCTGAAAAATTATTTATAGATGTATTATTAGAAAAATTTGATAGAATAGATCATATAGAAATTAAAGATGTTAAAGAAATGATATTTCTTTTAGCGCAATCATATCCACAAGAATTAGAAAATGCATCAAAAAAATGTAAAATAAAAACTTATCAAATAAAATGATAAGTTTTTTTATATAATAATTTATTTCGACATAATTTTACTTTTTAAAGTGTTAGTATATGACACTTAAGAGGTGAGAGTATGAACTACTATGAATTAATAAAACAAGAATTAATAAATAATGAAATCTATAAAAAGGTAAAAGATTATAGTAAAAATAGATCTGATTTAAAAACTTACTATAATGTTGGAAAAATGCTGGTAGAAGCACAAGGTGGCGAAAATAGGGCTAAATATGGGGATGGATTAATCAAAGAATATTCTAAAAAATTAATGAATGAAATTAATAAAAAATATAGTTATCGTAATTTAATGTATATGCGCAAATTTTATATAATATTTAAAGATGAGATTATGAACGCATTGCGTTCACAATTATCATGGACGCATTATAGGGAAGTTATCGGATTAAACGATATAGATAAAATAAATTACTATATTCAAATATCATTAGAACAAAATTTATCATATAGAGAATTACATAATCGTATTAAATTAAACGAATATGAAAGATTAGATAATAAAACAAAAGAAAAATTAATCAATAATGAAGAAAACAAAATAGAAGATTTTATAAAAAATCCTATAGTAATTAAAAGTAATATAGATAAAGATAAAATAACAGAAAAAGTATTACATAATTTAATATTAGAAAATTTAGATAATTTTTTGAGTGAATTAGGAAATGGTTTTACATATGTTGGTAATGAATACAAAATAAAACTAGGAGATAGATATAACTATATAGATTTATTATTATTTAATTATATTTATAATTCATTTGTAGTAGTAGAATTAAAGGTAACTGAAATAAAAGCCGAATATGTAGGACAAATAAAAAAGTATATGAACTATATAGATAAAAATATAAAAACAATTAACCAAAATAATACAATAGGAATAATAA
>CAZYWD010000118.1:0-2712 GCA_964651795.1 uncultured Muribaculaceae bacterium | reverse complement strand
CGGAGCACTTTATGATATGGAAAAATTAAATAACATTTCTAGAAATATTATAAGTAAATTTAAAGCAGTGGACTTATTTGATAGATTAAATGATTGGACAAGTGTTTATGATAAAGACTTTAATGAATTAATAAATAAATATAAAGAATATACTATAAATATATTAAATATAGAAAGAGAACAAAATAAACCTAGAAAAGATTATGCTAATTACTCTGAAATAAAAAGTTATATATGGTATATGTTTGATGAATTATTTAATCCTAATGAATATGAATTTCAAAAAATAACAGATAAAGAAGATATTAAAGATATATTATCTAATTATATAGAAATATATAGTGAAACAGATGATAAAGAAACATGGTTTAATAAAATGAAAAGTTTATGTGATAAAATAGGTTATGCATCTGATATGAAAGCATATAAAGCTGCTCCTGATGATTATAAAGGTAATGTTGCTGATATATCAACAGTAATAAGAGTAGCGCTTACTTCAAAATCACAGACACCTGATTTATATGAATTATTAAAATTATTAGGAAAAGAAAAAATAACACAAAGATTTAAAAAGTTCTTATAGAACTTTTTTTAGTATAAAAATTAAATAAAACTTAAAAATATATAGTGTAAAGTAAATATAAAATAATTGATAAATAATTAAATATATAGTAAAATTGATATAGAAGGTGTTTAGATGATAAATATACAAAGTGATTCGAGAAAAATAAAACCAGGTGACATATTTATTGCTCTAAGAGGAATAAGTAGTGATGGGCACAGCTATGTTAGTAAAGCTATAGAAAATGGTGCATCTAAAATAATTGCTGAAGAAGGTGACTATTCTGTTGAAACCATTATTGTTCCAGATACTAGAAAATATTTAAATGAATATTTAAAAGAACATTATAATTCTAAATTAGAAGAAATGAATTTAATAGCGGTAACTGGTACAAATGGAAAAACTACTACAGCTAAATTAATTCATGATGCTTTAAATATGGTAGGATCTAAAACTGCTTATATGGGTACAATTGGATTTTATATAAATGAAAAAATTTGTAACTTAGCAAATACAACAGTTGATATATGTGATATGTATGATCTATTAATGGATGCATATGACAAAGGATGTAATAATGTTGTTATGGAAATTAGTAGTCATGCTGCAAGTATGGGTAGAGTTGAAACTCTAAATTTTGATTATGCTATATTCACTAATTTAACACAAGATCATTTGGATTATCATAAAACTATGGGTAATTATGCTTTAGCAAAACAAAAAGTATTTTTAGCTTTAGGAGATAATGGTATTGCTATTGTTAATAATGATGATAAATTTAAAGAATATTTTTTACTAGATAAAAATAAAAATATTACATATGGTTTTGAAGAATCAGATTATAAAGTAGAATCATATAATATGACAAGTACAGAGACTATATTTAAATATAAAAATAATGATAATATGTATGAAATAAATACTAAATTATTAGGTAAATATAATGTATATAATGTCTTAGCAGTTGTAACACTTTTATCAACAATGGGATTAAAATATGAAATGATAAAAGATGTTGTTTCTAAATTAAATGCTCCAGTAGGAAGAATGGAAATAATTAAATATAAAACAAACAATATAGTAATAGACTATGCACATACACCAGATGCTATTGAAAAAATAATGTTAACTTTAAAAGAAATAACAAAAGGCAACACTTATACAGTATTTGGTTGTACAGGTGACAGGGATAGAATTAAAAGACCAATTATGACTGAAATAGTAGCTCAAAATAGTAAATATTTTATTATTACTAATGATGATCCTCATTATGAGGAACCAAAACAAATAGTAGATGATATGACAAAAGATATAGAATTTACTAATTATGAAGTAGAATTAGATAGAGCAGAAGCTATTATAAAAGGAATTAATTTATTAAAAGATAATGATATATTATTTATATTAGGTAAAGGTCATGAAGAATCAATGATTATAAAAGACCAAAAAATACCTTTTAATGATAGAAAAGTAGTAGAATCTTATCTAGAAACATTAGGAGATGATTAGATGTTAGTTTTAGCAAAAGCAATGCTATCACTTATGATAGGATTTATACTTGCTATAGTTTTAGGCTTAGTCATAATACCTTTTTTAAAGAAAAGAACTAAGCAAAGTATTAGTATATTTTTAAGAAATAAACATAAAGAAAAAGAAGGTACACCAACAATGGGAGGAATTATATTTATAGTTCCAACTATTATAACAATACTAATTTTATTAGCAACTAATAAGATTGAATATTCAACTAACTTATTATTAATATTAATTGTATTTTTAGGATATGGTTTATTAGGATTTATAGATGATTATTTAATAATTAAAAGAAAAAATAATATAGGATTAACTGAAATTCAAAAGTTATTTGGACAGTTAGTTATAGCTTTAGTATTTTTCTTTCTATATATGAAAAGTGGTAATAGTGCAGTATTAGATATTCATACATTAGGTATTTCATTAGATCTTAAATGGTTCTTTGGAATATTTATATTATTTATGTTAGTAGCTAGTACAAATGCAGTAAATATAACAGATGGATTAGATGGTTTAGCAGGTGGTTTATCACTTATTGCTTTTCTAGCTATGGGACTTATTTCTTGGAATTCTACTTGGATAACAGGTAATACTGATATAGCAATTTTCTGTTTTAT
>CAZYWD010000117.1:0-2787 GCA_964651795.1 uncultured Muribaculaceae bacterium | reverse complement strand
CTTGGAATTCTACTTGGATAACAGGTAATACTGATATAGCAATTTTCTGTTTTATATTAGTAGGTTCTTTATTAGGATTTTTATTCTTTAATACATATCCTGCTAAAATATTTATGGGTGATACTGGTTCCTTAGCTTTAGGTGGTACACTAGCTGCTATTGCTATATTAACAAATCATGAATTAACTTTTATAATTATTATGGGTGTATTTATAATTGAAACTTTAGTATCAATTATTCAAATATTTTCAGTAATGGTTTTGGGTAAAAAAGTATTTCTGATGACACCACTTCATCATCATTTTGAAAAATTAGGATGGGATGAAAGAGATATTGTTAAAACATTTTGGGTAGTTGGTTTAATGCTAGCTATGGCAGGTGTATTATTTGCAGTATGGATTTAAAATTACAGAAATGTAATTTTTTTTTGATTTAATATATTTAGTGAATTTGTATATATTTAATAATCAATTACAAAAATTTGATAAACAAAATTCAAAAAATTGTAAAAAAATATATGTAAATAAAAGAAAAGTGTCATTTTTAAAAGTAGTCAAAATATGATAATTTAAAATCACCTTTAGTTAGGAGGTGATTAAATGAAACAGGAACATATGCATTTAATAAATAAAATATTTAATAATGAAACAATAAGAACAGTATGGGATAAGGAAAAACAAAAATATTATATTAGTGTTGTAGATGTTGTAGGAATTCTATCTGAAAGCTCAAATTATCGTAGATACTGGAGTGACTTAAAAAGACAATTAAGTATTGAAGGAAATGAAGTGTACGAAAAAATCGTACAGTTGAAATTAAAAGCAGAAGATGGTAAATATCGTTTGACAGATGTATGTGATATTGAAGAAATGTTTAGAATAATCGAATCTATTCCTAGTAAAAATGCTGAACCAATAAAGAAGTGGTTGGCAAGACTTGGGAGTGAAAGAGTAAATGAAACATTTGATCCTTCTTTAACTATTGAAAGAGCAATCGATTTATATAGAAAAAAAGGTTATGATGAAGAATGGATAATTAAAAGAATTAAAGGTATACAAGATAGAAAAAAACTAACTGATGTATGGAATGATAATGGAATAACTAAACAAGAAGAATATGCTATTTTAACTAATGAAATATATAAAGAATGGTCTGGAATGACTTCTAATGAATATAAAGAATTTAAAGGATTAAAAAAAGAATCTTTAAGAGATAATATGACTGATTTAGAAGTAGTACTGGCTGATTTAGGTGAAGTAGCAACTAGAGAACTTGCTAAAAAGCATAAACCTCAAGGATTGATAGCAAATAAAAAAATTGCCAAAATTGGTGGACATTCTGCTAAATTAGCTCGCGATGATATAGAAAAAAATTTAGATGAATTAATTATTAAAAATAATATAATTAATTATCAAGATAAAATAAATAATTAAAAGTAGTTCTATAATTAACTTTTATTAATAAAAATGATATAATATTTAAGAAGGTGATAAAATGTTTCAAAATAAAAAAATATTTATATTAGGTATGGCTAGAAGTGGTTATGAAGCAGCTAAGTTATTAGCGCATCACAATAATCATATAGTTATAACTGATGGATCTGAACAAGATAGTGAACATGTAAAAGAATTAGAAAAATTAGGTGTTAAAGTAATTATAACTAAAAATCAAATAGATTTATTAGATGATAGTTTTGATTATATGATTAAAAATCCAGGTATTAAATATGATAATCCAGTAGTTTTAAAAGCACATGAATTAAATATAAAAGTAATTAATGAAGTAGAAATGGCGTATAGTTTTTTACCTAAAAATATTAATATAATAGGTGTAACTGGTTCTAATGGAAAAACTACTACAGTTACTTTAATATATGAGATATTAAAACAAAGTAAAAATGTTCATTTATGTGGTAATATAGGAACTCCTTTATCTAGTATGATTAATGATATAAAAGAAAATGATATTTTAGTTATTGAAATATCAGATCACCAATTATGTGATATGTATAATTTTAAAACTAATATAAGTGTTTTAACTAATATAAGTGAAACTCATATAGATTTCCATGATTCATATGATAGATATAAAGAAATGAAAAAAAGAATATTTAATAATCATACTTCTAATGATTTAGCTATTATAAATAGTAATAATGAAGAATCATTAGAATTAACTAAAGATATTGTTTCTAAAAAATTATATTTTGGTAAATCTTGTTATATTAAAGATAATAGTATTTATTATAATGATGAATTAGTAATTAAATTAAATGATATTAAATTAAAAGGTATGCATAATTATGAAAATATTATGGCAACTATATTAGTAGTTAAAGAGTTTAATATAAGTAATGAAGATATTTATAAAGTATTAAATAGTTTTAAAGGAGTAGAACATAGAATTGAATATGTTACTACTATTAATAATATAGTATTTTATAATGATTCTAAATCTACTAATAATATAGCAACTATTACTGCTTTAAATTCATTTACAGAACCAACTATATTGATAATGGGTGGATTAGATAGAAACATTCCATTTGATGATTTAATACCATATATGAAAAATGTTAAAAAAATAGTTTGTTTTGGTGAAACTAAAGATAAAATAAATTCTTTAGCAATTAATAATAATATAGATTGTAGTGTATTTGATGATTTAAAGAGCGCTACAATAGATGCTTATAATAGTTCAAATGAAGGGGATGTTATATTATTATCTCCAGCTTGTGCTTCTTGGGATCAATATAAATGCTTTGAAGATAGAGGTAATGAATTTAAG
>CAZYWD010000116.1:0-2791 GCA_964651795.1 uncultured Muribaculaceae bacterium | reverse complement strand
CAGAATATAGTGATATTATTGATGAAAAAATAAAACATGGAAAAACAGAAGAAGAGGCTATTAAAGAATTTGGTGATGTTAAAGAACTAAGTAAAGAAATATTAAAAGCATATAAAATAGATCCAGATTATAATAGAAGTGATTTTGGTGATAAGACAAATGAATTTATTAAAAGTAGTGAAGATTTAATAAAGAAAGGTGCTCAAAAATTATCAGATGTTACTGAAGATGTAGTTGAAGGTATTAAGAATGGTAGTAATGATCTAGATACTACCCAAATATTTGAAATAATTATTAAAGTTATTTTAGTACTAGTAGGTTTAGCTATCTTAAAAATACCATTCTATATAATAGGTGAAATAGGAAATAGAATATTTGATATTGGTTCATTTCCATTTGGTGGATTTACAAGTTTTGCATGGAGTGCATTAATTGAAATTATTTATGTAGTTGTATGTGTATTAGTAGTATTTATGGTTGTTAGTAAATATACTAAAAATAGTAAAACAACTTCTAATAATATAAAAGAGACTCAAAAAAAAGAAGAAACTAAAATAGATAATAAAAAAACTGAAGCTAAAAAAGATTCTAATACTAAATTTGAAGCTAAAAAAGATAATGTTAAAGAAGTTAAAAGTACTGAAAGAAGAGTTCAAAATGAAGATGGATTTGGTAACTTTTTATTAATATTAGTTAAAATATGGTGTATTATATTAATATTAATACCATTATGGTTTGCTGAAGTAGGATTAATGATTGCTATATGTGTTGCTATATTCTTAATTATTAAAGGTATAAGTATATATGGAATATTATTATTACTATTAGGTGTAGTTGGAATGTTCTTCTATTTCACAGATATAGTATGGAAATTATTATTCAGTAAGAAAAATATTCATATATGTCCAATATTTATTAATATGATTTTAATAATATTTGGTGGATTATTAACATTTGATTATTTTGCTAATTTAGAATATGCAAATAAAATACCAGATAATATTAAATTAACTACTACTACTTATGAAGAAAAAATAGATACTAATTTATTAATTCATGATTACTATGATGTAGTTATTGATGATACTTTAGAAGATAATAAGATAAAAATAGAATTAACTTATTATGATGAATTATATGATAGAGTAAATGTTGATTTAATTAAACAAGATGGAACTAATTCTCTTGAAATTGATAAAGATTATGAAGATGAAATAGTTTTCTGGGATAATAAGGTATTTAATAAATTTATGGATAATTTAAAAGATGAAAAAATTTATAATTATAGTTTATTAAATAATATAAATGTTAAAATATATTCTAATACTAATACAAGTAAATTATTTAATTAGACAAAAAAACATATCAATTTGATATGTTTTATTCTTCTATTTTATTTGCTACATAATAATTATCAGTAGTAGTATTTATTATTACTGATTTTTTACTATCTAATTTACCATAACCAAATACCATATTCTTTAAAGTAGTACTTTCTTTAGTTTTGTCTTCTTCATTGTTAATAATACATTTTTTAGGAGTTAATATCAATAAATAGTAAGTATAATCTACATCACTTCTTATTAGCTTACCATCATCAGTTTCATATCCATATTCATATTTATAAGTACCATAACAAAAATTATCATCAGTATCATTAGTAACATATTGAACATAACTCATATTTTTTTCAAAACTATAAAAACCACCACTATTATTATATTCCCATTTACCTAACAATACATTAGTACCTTTATTTGGATCAAGTGCTTCTTTATCTCTAGTTAAATAACTAACTAAACTAAGAATTAATAAACCACTACATATAATAATTGTAATTAAACCTAGTTTTTGTTTTTTCTTGAAACTTATTAAACCAAATAAGATTGCTAGAATAATGCAAATTAAGTAAACAATAAAAATACTTCTAGTTAATACAGCTAGTATAGTAAAAAATAAAGAAATAATTGATTTTTTAATTCTTCTCTTATTAAAAGAATTAATAAAATTATTATAAATATTTTTAATCTTTTTCATAAACAAACCTCTATTTAAATTATAGCATGTTTCGATTTAATATACAAATATCAAATAAATAAAAATGTAACTTTTTACTTACTTTTTAAGTGAAAAAGTGGTATAATTAGATTACAGCGAGTAGCTATTAAAGTGTAAATCCAGCTTTAATAGTTATTTTTTTTAGAAAGGGTGATTTTATGTATAAAGTTAATGACTATATTGTTCATAAAAAAAATGTATGTAAGATAGTAGAAATAAAGAAAAAATATTTTAATGATACTGATTATTATATACTAGCTCCTGTTACTGATGATTCATTAACAATTAGTATTCCAGTAAATAATGATAGTATAAGAGAATTAATCACGAAGAAGGAATTAGAAAAAATCATTCAAAATATACCAAATATTAAGATTATAGAAGCTACTAATAAATTAATTGAAAATGATTATAAAGAATTAATGAATTCGGGTAAACATGAAGATTTAATAAGAATTATTAAAACTACTTATTTAAGAAATCAAGAAAGACTTGATAATAATAAAAAAATAGGTGATAAAGATGATAATTATTTCAAATTAGCTGAAAAATTATTATATACAGAATTTATGATAGTATTAGGAATGAGTTATGATGAAGCTAAAGAATATGTTGTTGATAAGGTTGCTAATATAAAATAAGTACAAATATGTACTTTTTTTATTGACATAATATGTATATCTGTATATAATGTATATATACAGGAGATGATAATGTGCATATAATAATAAGT
>CAZYWD010000115.1:0-2800 GCA_964651795.1 uncultured Muribaculaceae bacterium | reverse complement strand
CATTTTACCATCTTTTATAAAATGAGTACCACATTGTCTAAATTCAAATTTAACATTTTTTCTTATACATTGTTCTCTTATATTAAGTACCCAATCATAATTTAGAGGTCTTGCATTATAATCTGATTCTCCACCTACTACAACTAATTCTATATCATTTAAATATGGTTCTATATTTATATCTTCTAATAGAGGTTGTGCTGTAATACATTTGTGTATTATAGGTAATTTATTAAAAACACTTAATTTATAATCAGCATTTTTTTGGTTTTCAATTGTTGAACATACTATTACATTATCATAGCCATTACCCCAATCATCAGGAATAACACTTAAAAATCTATCTATTCTTTTTGTTAGAAATAAAAATGTACAATCAGTTCTTTCTTTAATCATAGAAAATATTTCTTTTCTCCAACTATCTGCTTCTTCTATTAAAAAATCAGTTGAAAAACATAAATAAACTAAACCAGATTTCATTTTATAATTACCATTTTTTAATTTCTCAATCGGTTTATAAAAATCTTTTGTTTTAACTATAAGATTAGTATTTACATTTCTTTTAAAATCACCTTTATGAATATAACAGTATTTACAACCTTCACTACATTTAATACACCCTCGCCAAGGATTCCACATAGCCATAAAATCACATCCTAAATTTTTACTATAATGTTATTATACTACATTACTGAGTAAATCTATAAAAAAAATACCAATTATTTTGGTATTATTTTACTTTTGTAGTTTTTCTATAATTTTTACTTGTAAAAGACTTTCTATAATCTTTTTTACCTGTAATTTTTTCATTATTTCTTTTAGAATTATCTCTAAATCTATTTTTACTATTAGTTTTTTTAGAATCATCATTTTTTCTTATATCTTTACTATAGTTATTTTTGTTAGTAGATTGATTATTTTGTCTGCCTCTAGATGGTTTTACTTCATGCAAAATCATTTTATATTTGTGTTCTACTACTGGTATAGATTTTTTTATTAATTTTTCTATTAATCTTAAATCTTTTAATTCAGCACTTGAACAAAGTGAAATAGATTTTCCATCTTTCCCAGCTCTAGCTGTTCTACCAATTCTATGTACATATATTTCTGGTTGTTCTGGAATATCGTAATTAATTACTAATTCTAAATCATTTATATCTATTCCTCTAGCTGCTATATCAGTTGCTATCATAATTCTAGTTTTACCTGATTTAAAATCACTTAAAGCTTTAACTCTATTAGATTGTGTTTTATTACCATGTATAACACTTACTTTAATATTAAATTCTGCTAATTTATCTTGTAATGCATTCGCACCATGTTTTGTTCTAGTAAATATTAAGGTAGTTGGTTTTTCTTTAGTATCGATTAAATCTAATAATAAATGAACTTTATTTGGTTTATCAACATAATATAATTCTTGTTTAATTTTATCTGCTGTTATTTCATCAGTTTTTGTTTTAATTGTAACTGGATTTTTCATAAATTTAGCTGATAATTCTTTTATCTCATTAGGCATTGTTGCTGAAAATAATAGTGTTTGTCTTGTTTTAGAAGTAGCAGCTATAATAGTTTTAATATCTTTTATAAATCCCATATCTAACATAGTATCTGCTTCATCTAGTACTAAATATTCAACATTATTTAGATTAGCTTTTCTTTGATTCATTAAATCTACTAATCTACCTGGAGTAGCAACTAAAATATCTATTCCTCTTTTTAAAACATCTTTTTGTGATTGTTGATTAACTCCACCTAATATAACACTACATTTAAAATTAGTTCCTTTAGAATATAATAAAATATTATCTCTTATTTGGATTGCTAATTCTCTAGTAGGTGTTAAAATAAGTGCTTTTATTTTTCTATCTGCTTCATATTCTCTTAGTAATATATCAATAATAGGAAGTGCGAAAGCAGCTGTTTTACCAGTTCCTGTTTGAGCTAAACCAACTATATCTTTTTTTTCTAATATTTTAGGAATTGCTAATTCCTGAATTGGTGTTGCTTCAGTATATCCCATATTTTCTATTGATGTTAATATCTTATCTGATAATTGTAATTCTTTAAATTTCATAATTTTCCCCTTTTTATAACTTTTATACTATATCACACTTTTAAAAAATTACCTAATTTATTCTTTTATATTCATTAATATCTATTTTATCTTTTAATATTGTTAAATCACTAGTATCTATTATTTTTAGCTTTTGAACTTTATTTAATTTTTTTATATGAAATTCTAATTTAGAAGCTAGTACTCTATTATTACTTTCAAAAAGTGCGACTAATTCTTTCGCACTATGATTCATTGTATATTTTGCGCACCTTTTGCTTTTATTAAAATGTTCTTCCATTCTTCTATTTATATCATTAGTTATACCTGTATAAATTGAATCATCTATGCACTTTAACATATAAGTATAATACATATTATCACCTTTTTAATTATAACATATCAAATAAAAACTATAAAATATTTTACAAATTTGCTTTGACAAAAATTTTTAAAAGTGTTAAAGTATGACTTATTAAAGGAGAGATAATATGGATAATGTTAAGACTATAAGAGAAATGATTACACCAGAATTTGATGAATCTAAGACTACACTTATCAGAGAAAAAGATTTAGAAGAATTAAGAATAATGAGAAAATCTATTACTCCTAATTATGATGAAGAAAAATCAAATCAAGAAAGAAAAAGTAACTTAGTTAAAATTAATACTATTAGAACTATGATTACAAAATAAAATGGACAAAAGTCCATTTTTTTATTCACTTAATTCAGTATATTCTTGA
>CAZYWD010000114.1:0-2920 GCA_964651795.1 uncultured Muribaculaceae bacterium | reverse complement strand
AAGTTAAATCTTTTTCAATTATTCCATTTCCACTCGCACCAGGATCTTCTCCTCCGTGTCCAGCATCAATAACTATTTTATAATTCATACTAATTCCTCCTAAATAATTTTATGAGATAAGTGTAAATTTATAACTTTATATATAAAAAAAGCATTCCTATGCTTTTTCTAATGTTTTTATATTTTTGTTTTTTAATATAGTAAGTGCTAAAACAACAATAATAATACCTGTTATTATAAATAATAATCCTATACCTCTACCTTCACCAACACCTATAATTTTACCTATTGATGAAGAAAGTATACCATTTTCTACTAATAAAGGATTAAATATATAATCAGCTAATACTCCAGCACATATATAAGAAATTACATATCCTAATTGAGTAACTAAAGCTATTAAACTCCATACTCTACCTTGTACTTCATTTGGAATATTTTTTCTAATTAATACCTCTAAACTTGTATTCGCAAATGGTAGTGAGGCAAAGAATAAGAAAGCTGTGATTCCTAAAAATATTGTAGATATAGAACTTCCAAATAATAATACAGAGATACCACAGAATATTAAACTATATGATAACATTTTTTGATAAGTAGTTTTATTACCTAAAATTCCTATTAAAACACTACTAACTAGCATACCAATACCTGCAACTGATTCAAGTATTCCTAGTGATTTTACGGACATTATTGGTAATAACATAGGAGTAGCTAAAACTTGGAAAAATCCTACAAATAAACAAACTAAGGCAGTTAATATAATTAAAGCTGTAATACCTTTTTTATTTTTAATGATTGTAATAGCTTCTTTTAATGAATCAATTAAATTTTTATCTGTAGTTTTATTTTGTTTAATTCTTTTTTTAACAAATATAGCAGCAAATACTGTAAAAAAGAATGTACAAATATCTATTATTAATATTAATTCTATATTAGCTTTTTCTAATATAATACCAGCTATAAGTGGTGATAATAAAAATCTTGCAGAGCCAGCAATTTGAATCATACCACTAGCTTTAGCATATTCTTTTTCACTAAGTAAATCTGTAATAGTTGCTTTAAAAGATGGATCAATTAAAGCTGTAAAAATAGAACTTATTGATACTCCTAAACATATTTGCCATAATTCGATATTACCGCTTTTTATACAAAGCAAAATATAGAATAATCCAAATACTGATAAAAAATCACCTAATATCATCATTAATCTTCTATCAAATTTATCAGCACAAATACCTCCTAATGGACTAAATAACATCATTGGTAAGAATGCACATAATGTAACAAGTGCGATAGAAGAGGCTGTACCAGATATTTGATAGGCATATATACCTAACGCAAATGCCGTAAGTCCACTTCCTACACTAGATATTAATTCTCCTGTCCATAATATCATAAATTTTTTAAATGCTTTACTCATAAAAATCTCCTTTCAACATTAACATTATAAATAAAATTTAAAATTTTGTAATAAAATATTGATAAGTGGTTAAAAAAATAAAGTAAGTGGTTAAATATTTATGCTATAATTAATATAGGTGATAATATGAATAAAGTTTTATATAAATGGATATTAGGTGTTTTGATATTTTTATTCGGTTTATGTTTATTCTTTTTATTAAATACTTTTTTAGAAGAATATAATACAGATAAAATGATTAAGAAATATCAAAAAAATACTAAGATAGAAGAAACTACTGATGGCAAATTAATAAGTATTGATGATGATATAGATAGTATTTATTGGCAATTTGTTAATACACCATTTATAAGTGTTGATTTTAATGATTTATTAAATATGAATAATGAAGTTACAGCATGGTTAGAAGTGGGTGGTACTAAGGTTAATTATCCTATTGTTAAGGGTAAGAACAATACTTTTTATACTAATCATTCATTAAATAAAAAAAATAATCATGTAGGATGGTCTTTTATGGACTATAAAAATAATAATGAAAGTGAAAATACAGTTATCTATACTTATGGTAGTTTAGGTAATACTAAATTAAATACTAATAGAGATGTTATTAATAAAAAATGGTATTCAAATAGTGATAATTATATTATTAAAATGTCTACATTGGTTGATAATACTTTATGGCAAGTATTTAGTGTATATAAAACTAATGATGTATCTAATATAGAATTAGAATTTGATGATCAAAATAATTTAGTTAAGTATGCTAATACAATTAAGAGTAATAGTATAAATGATTTTAATATAGATTTAGAGAATATTGAAAAGATGATTACTTTAGTAACTAAAGATAAAAATGAGTATATAGTGTTATGTGCTAAACTAATTAAGCAAGAAAAAAGATAAAGGTTAATTTGCCTTTATCTTTTCTATATATGCATTTATTTTTGTTGACCATACGGTACTTTCTGCATATTTGGGATTTATTGTTTCTGGAGTAGTTAATCCAATTGCATAATAGTTGTAGTATAGATTTTCAAGATAAGCATTAATTCCTTCTTCCATAGAATTAAATGCTTGGTATGAACCTCCCCAACATCCTGGAGCACCTTTTTGTCCTCCTACATTATAACATTGTTTAACTAATTCACTACAATCCCATGAACATCCAGTTTCATGTAAAACAATTGCTACTGCTAAATAAGGATCTAATCCTAATTCTAATGATTTATTAGCAAACATTTCTCCATATCCTGCTATTGTAGAATTTAGAGATCTATTTAATTTTTCTGATAATTGTTCTAATGTTAATCCATCATAAACTATCTCTGGGGTGTTTTCGTTCATTGTATTACTTGGAGCATTGGCTATTAGTAATTCTGTTGTTCCAGTAGATATATTATCTGATAAAAATTGTTCGTTTTCATTTTTTAATTCAGTAGCTTTATTAAAGTATGTTTTAGAAAAAACTGCAAGTTCTATTAAACACATTAGGACTAT
>CAZYWD010000113.1:0-2974 GCA_964651795.1 uncultured Muribaculaceae bacterium | reverse complement strand
TCTAAATAATCTTTATTTTTAGTAGCTTGTTTAAATGATATTGGTGTTCCATCATCTCTTTTAATTGATGAAACATAAAAATTTATTCCATTACCTGTGATTTCATTTTTAAATTTAAAATTTTCATCAATATTCAATGTTGTTTCTGTCGTCCAATTAATTCCATCTAATGAAACTTGTAAATCTAAGTATGAATCTGTTGTTATTTTTAAATCATTAGCTTTTATTTCTTTATTTTTATTAAACCAAGCATAACTAGCGAATAAAATAGAAACAATTATTATTAGTAATTCCAAACCATATGTTAATGTTTTCTTTTTTTCGCTCATCATTCTCACCTTAAATATTCTAAAGCCTTTTTATTATCAAGCTTAAATTTATCAAATTCTTTTTTAAATATATTGTTTATTTTATTTTCTCTTTTTTTCTTTTCTTTATATACTATTTCAAATTCATGATTAATCATTTTTTTAAATTGTGTATCATTTATATCATCATTGTTATTAACAAAATCTTTAATAATTTTATTTAGATAGTATTTTTTAATACCTTTTGTTTCTTTAGATTCTGTCATATTTAATATTAAATAATCTAATAAGAAAGCATCATCCATATTGTCTCTTAAGATACCTTCATCACTATAATCCTTTGATTCACTATTTTCTATTTTATCTTTAACATCATATCTTTCAATAAATTCCCAAAGTTCTAATGCTTTAACAAAATCTGTATTTTTTAATATTACATTTGTTTTTCTAATTGGGGATTTAACCATTATGACATGAGCAGATTGTAATTCTTTCATGAATGCACTACTAATGAAATCATTGATGATTAATTGTACTCGGTCAAATCTTTCATTTAAACTTAAACCATTAGGATCCATTCCAACTAGATCTTCAAAGTAATCTGTTTCTAAATCTAAATTTATTTTTATTTTTTCTTTTCCTATTTTTGTTTCAGAAACATAATTGAATTTTTTATTTATTTTAGAACTAGAGCCTTCTTTAGTTAATTCTTTTCTTTTTGCAATAAACATACTTAAATTTATTAATAATGAATATATGAATCTATTTTCATAAATATCAAAACTTTCTTCTTTATTGATATTTAATACTTTTGAAGGAGTTATTGTTCCTTCTTTTTCATCAAATTCTTGAATTAAGTTAGTATGAGTCGCTAAATGTTTAACACTTTCTAGAGTTATTTTTTTAGCTCTTTCAACTGGTACTACTTCTTCTTCTTGAATAATGAATTTTCTTGGATTTCTAACTATATTATCCAAATATTCAATTGTTTCTTCAATTTTTTCTAACCAACTATAATCAAATTCTACTTTTTTTGAATCAGTTTTTACTTCTAATACTGATTTATTATTTTCTAAGAATTCTTGTTTTATATTAGTATCAATATTATCAAGAAGATTAGTTATTTTATTATTCATAAATCACTTCCTACATTAATTTTTTAAGTCTGTTTAAATACGCCTTACATTCATTCATATTTTCTTTACCAAATAGAGTATCTAAGAATTTAATAAATCCATCTATTTCATCTCTTATGAATGATAAGTTTAATTGTTCAAATTTTCTAAGTATCTTTTTGGCAATTACATAATCTAATCCATCTATATCTTTACCACCACAAGCAACATATACTGGAATAAATTCTCTAATATGTTTTACAATACGGTTACCAAATGCTAATCTAAAATGTTCAATTACATAGTTATCCATTTCTTCTAGTTTTTTCATTATTTCATCACTAACTGGATTTTCTTGTTTAGCTTTTTCAAATAAACTTTCTAAATATGTACTACTTATTTGGTATCCATCAGTAAGTGGGGCATCAAATACTTCACCTTTATCATTTATATCAATTGGCATAGCACGGTCATATACTTTATCAGTTACCATAAATGTTGAATCATCATTATTGATTGTTCCTATATACCACATATTATCAGGTATTTTTAATTTTCCATCTGTTAATTTTTTAGGATCATCTGGCCATACATTAGGTACTAAATCAATAACCCATTCATCTCTAGATGGCATTTCTAGAATTGATAACATTTCTGCAAAATAATATTCTACACGAGCGATATTCATTTCATCTAGTATTGTTAAATAAACAATGTTTCGATAATTAGCTTCATACATTTTTGTTAATACTTCTGTTTCATTGAATTTTTTTGTAAATTCATTGAAATATCCAAATAGTTCTGTTCTATCTCTCCATGAAGGTTGAACTGAAGCTATAATTGCATCGTTTTTCAAAAATTTTCCCCAAGCATAAGGTAATGATGTTTTACCTGTACCAGATATACCTTGTAAAATTACTAATCTAGTAGATGCTAGTGAAGAAATAAATAATCTAATTATTTCTTCCTTGTAATATAGTTTCATTTTAGAAGCAGCAAAATTTCTAAATGTTTTAACTAATTCTTCTAAATCAAAAGTATTTGTTATTACTTCAGGAGGATTAGCTTCATATTTTCTATCTATTTCTGTTAAATTATAGAATCTAGATTTATTTGTAGTATTTGTTTGTTCTTCATTTTTTTCTTCATCAGTAACATCTAATTCTGATGCCTCGCCAGGTTTAAGTCCTAATTGACTTACTTTCATAGCAAGTATTTTATCTTTTTCTTGTGTTAATTTTAATACTGATTTATTTAAGTCAGCAACTTCTTCTAATAGTTCTTCTTGTTCTACTAAAGTTTTTCTAAATCTTACATATTTTCTTATTACTAAAAAAATTACAAATCCTATTAAGAAAACTAGTATCAAAAAAACTAATACTACTAATACTACTAGTATCCATCCTGCTCCAGTTATATCACCATCATATCCTTTTATAATATTAATATAAGCAGGTATATCTACCATCTTAGCTATTCCTTTACCAATATTTTCAAATATTTGAATTAATCCTCCAAAAAATTGTGTCATAAAATCAAATAAAAATCTTA
>CAZYWD010000112.1:0-3055 GCA_964651795.1 uncultured Muribaculaceae bacterium | reverse complement strand
ATGATGGAACACCAATATCATTTAAACAAGCTACTAAAAATAAAGATTATTTAGAGTTTGATGTTTGGTTTAAATTATCTGGTGTAGGTGGCGTATTTCTAGAAGATAATTCTTATGTTTTACCTAGTACTGAAGAAATAATAGGTGAAAATGCAGAAAGAATTAGTTCATCTGGTAATTTCAGTAGAGACTTAATAGCTTCATCAGTTAGAATAGCTTTTATTGATAATGAAGAAATAAATGATACTTATGTACCAAAAACTTTACCTAGTTTAGTTTGGGCTCCAAATAAAAATTATGAAATAAAGTGTGATAAATATTGTAGTGTTAATCTAAATTCAAAAAATTTACAAGAATATAAATATATAGATGCTAGTGATATTAACAATTATGTAGAAAGAAACATTACTAATTTAAAAGATGAAATAAAAGCTTCATATGAAAATAATAAATCAGATGGAGATCCAATGTTAACATACATTAATTCAGATTTAAAAGATACTAAAAAAGTAACAGTTAGAATTTGGATTGAAGGTAATGATAGGGATAATGTAACAGCTCTAACAGGTGGAATATTTAAATTAAATTTAAATTTTACAGCTATTTCTAAACAAATAGATTCTAGTACACCAAATGTAAGTGCTAGTTACGATGGAATTATAGGTTTTGATGAAACAATGGAATATTCAATAGACTATGGTACTAATTGGATAAAGTATAGTGAAAATAGTACTCCAACATTTAGTAATCAAACAATCTATGTAAGAAAGAGTGAAACAAAAGAAAATTTTGCTTCAAATTATAAGATATTAGAATATTAGGAAGTGATTTATGAAAAAGAACTTAGTATTAAATATACTAACAATAACTCAAGTAGTTTTATTATTAATACTTGTTTCTTATGGTTGGTTTTCTGATAAAAGTAATCCAAGTATATCAGAATCTAATATTCAAGTATCATCTGCTCAAGGTTTAGTTATTAAATTAGCACCTGATAGTGAAGCAAGAACAACAGTAAACTTAAATGAATTATTGAGTGACTTTGATATATTCGAATTAAAACAAATGTCTAGTAGTGATGCTAATGATTTCTATTTGATAGATTTTGGAGCAGGACTTACTAATAATTTACCAATGTTTAAAAAAATTATTCCAGATGAAATAACTGGAAGAATTGATATGGAAGAATATGGATGTATTGATTATAACTTCTATTTACAAACAGAAGATTTTGCAAAACATGTTTATTTTCATAAAGATTCATATATTAGAGGGGTAGCTGCTAATGCAATTAGAGTTGCTATTACTTTAGATGATTCTGGATATGATATGAAAAAAATATTTGGTACGACTAGAGAAAACGGTATAACTGATGAATTTACTACAAAGGCTGTTAATGCTGAAGGAGAATTTGAATATAATGATTCAAATAATTCTTTAGTAACAAATCAACTTGTTTATACATTTACTGATTATGATGGTGGTAGAACTACAAGTGATGATATAACAATAGATTTATCAAAAGTATTATTTACAATACCTGCTAATACAGCTGTTAAAGTAAATGTAAAAATATGGCTTGAAGGTGGAGATCCAGATTGCGATAATGATATATCAGATACAACAATTGATACTCTAATAAAATTTGGTAGTGCGAATGTTCTTAGAGATGCACCAAATGTATTTGCTAATAATTCACTTAGAACAATAACAAATTTAACTACCGAAATGGAATATGCTTATACAAATACTGAAGAAACAGTATGGACAAGTATTACAAATGGATTAATGCAATTTGAAAGAGGAACAACTGTTTATGTTAGATATAAAGAAGTAGAAGGTATATCACCATGTTCATATATAACAACAGTTACATTTAATGGGTGATTTATGAAAAAAAGAAATATATATTTAAACATAATATTATCAGTTTTAATAATAACTGCAGTATTTGCTTGGATGATTACTGGGGCTTCTCGTGGAGAATTAGTGGATTATAGTAGAGGTGGAGTTATAACAGCTGTTGATATTGATGTAGAACTATATGAATTAGTAGGAGATACTTATAATTTAGTAACAGCTGATAAATTAGATTTAACTAATATGGCTCCTGGAGATAAAAGACAATTTAGATTTGATATAACTAATAATAACAATAATGTTTCAACATCTAAAATTGTTTTTTCAAACATTACAGGAGATATAGATATATTAAAAAATAAAATATTTATTGGAAGTTCAAATCCAAAAATATTTGAATATTCATTAGAAGATAAATTAGAATTAAATAATGAAAAATACATATTTAGATTTAGTGATGATTTTAAAATAGAAGCTAAAACAAAGATATCACTTTATTGGTATCTAAGTTTAGATAGTAATGCTTCAAATGAAGTTGCTAATAAGTCATTAATAATCGATAATATAAGTTTTATAAGACCTTAAGGAGAAGATAATATGCTTAAAAAAATATTAGATATATTAGAAACAATCATATTAATTATTTCTATTTTTCTTTGTACATTTATTTTGCTTCAAAAATTTGTATTTAAAGATAAAGGAGTAATGGGCTTTAAAACTTATGTAATAGTTACTAGTAGTATGGAGCCATATTTAGAAGTTGGTGATGTCATATTAGTAAAAAATGTTGATATAAATAAATTAAAAGCAGATGATATCATAACTTATAAAGGTATGGAATCAGACTTTGCTGGAAAGATAATTACACATAAAATTAAAAACATAATAGAAGAGGAAGGTAAAAAAATCTTTTATACACAGGGTACTACTAACTCAATGGTAGACCCAGCAGTATATGAAGAACAAATATTAGGTAAAGTTATTTATAAATTTAAAGTAATAAGTTTAATAAGTAAACTTGTTAGATCAAAAGTAGGATATATAATATTAGTTTTTATACCATTAATATTTATATTTGTTAAAGAAATGGTAAAAATTAAAAAGAATTTAACTGATTAGGAAGGAGATGATACTATGAAAAAAATTTGTAACAAAATTACAGATGTTTTTAAAACACCTATAAACAAATTTTTTA
>CAZYWD010000111.1:0-3067 GCA_964651795.1 uncultured Muribaculaceae bacterium | reverse complement strand
AAGAAAGGAGAAATATATGTTTACAAATTTTACAGAGGAAGCAAGAAAAGTACTAGTTTTAGCAAAAAAAGAAATGAGTGATTTAAAACATCCATATATTGGTAGTGAACATCTACTTTTAGGAATATTGAAAAATAATAATGAAGTTACACAGAAATTAAAAGAATATAATTTAGATTATAAAAAATTCAAAAAAGAAGTTATAAATATATTAGGAATAGGTAGTACAGAAAATAACCTATTTTTATATACTCCTTTACTTAAAAGAGTCTTAGAAAATTCTATAATTGATAGTAGAGAATTTAATGGTGGTAATGTTACTATAAATGGACTATTTGCTAGTTTATTAGAAGAAGGAGAGGGAGTAGCTTTAAGAATACTATTAGAACTTAAAATAGATTTAGATGAATTATATAGCGAATTTAATTATAATTTAATTTCAAAGAAAAAGAAAAAAAATAAAAAATTAATATTAGAAGAATTAGGAGAAAATTTAGTTGAAAAAGCAAAAGAATTAGATCCAGTAGTTGGTAGAGATAATGAAATTAAAAGAGTATTAGAAATACTATCTAGAAGAACTAAAAATAATCCAATATTAATAGGAGATGCAGGGGTCGGGAAAACAGCAATAGTAGAAGAATTAAGTAGAATGATATCAGAATCTAAGGTACCAATGAATTTAAAAAATAAAAAAATAATTAGTTTAGATATGGCTAGTACAGTAGCTGGTACTAAATATAGAGGAGAATTCGAAGAAAGACTAAAAAAAATAATAAAAGAAGTAGAAGATAATGATGACATTATTCTTTTTATTGATGAAATACATACCTTAGTAGGTGCTGGAGGAGCAGAAGGAGCAATCGATGCATCTAATATCTTAAAACCTGCTTTAGCCCGTAATAAACTAAGATGTATAGGTGCGACTACCTTAGAAGAATATAAAAAATATATTGAACCAGATAGTGCTTTAGAAAGAAGATTTCAAAGAGTAATAATAGAAGAACCTAATAAAATAAATGTCAAAAAAATATTGATGAGTTTAAAAAACATTTATGAAAAATTTCATAATGTAGTTATAACAGAAGACATAATAGATTTAATAATAGAACTATCTAATAAATATGTATATGATAGATATGAACCAGATAAATCTATTGATATATTAGATGAAGTATGCGCTAGAGTAAGTTTAAAAGAAAACAAAAAAATAAAAAAATATTTTGATTTACAAGATAAATATAAAAACTTATTAAATGAAAAAAATAAAGCAATTATTAATAATGAATATAATAAAGCATCAAACTTTAAAGAACAAGAAAATGTGATAGCAAACCAAATCAATATATTGGAATTAAAAATGCATGAAAATAGAAATAATATAGTTACTAAAAAAGATGTTGCAGAAATAATAAATTCAAAATCTAATATACCTGTATATGAAATATTAAAAGATAATAAAAAAATAATAAAAGAAATAGAAAAGAATTTAAATAATACAGTTATTGGACAAGAAAAAGCTTTAAATGAAATAATAAATATAACTAAAAAAATCAAATTAGGTTATAATGATAAATGTTATTCAATGATGTTTGTAGGGCCATCTGGAGTAGGGAAAACATTGTTAGCTACACAATTTGGTAAAAATATGAATATCAATATATTAAGACTTGATATGTCAGAATATTCAGAAGCACATAGTGTTAGTAAAATAATAGGTTCACCACCAGGATATATTGGTTATAGTGATAATAAATATATATTAAATGAAATAAAAAATCATCCCCATACTGTTTTAATATTAGATGAAATAGAGAAAGCACATCCTAGTGTTATCAATTTATTTCTACAAATTTTAGATAATAATAAAATAAAAGATAGTATTGGTAAAACTATTAGATTTGATAATGTAATAATTTTAATGACATCTAATATAGGATTTGATGAAAATAGAGTAGGATTTATAGAAGAAAGCGATAATTATATTTTAAGTAAATTAAAAGAAAACTTTTCTTTATCATTTATTAATCGAATAAGTAATATAATTGTTTTTAATAAATTAGATGAAAATAGTATAGAAGAAATAATTAAAAATAAACTAAATTTGATAAAAGAAAAATATAATATCAAAATAAATAAAAAAATAATAAATGAAATAAAAGAAATATCTAACTATAAAGAGTATGGAGCTAGAAAGATAGATAAGATAATAAAAGATAAAATAGAAAATATTATTATTGATAAAATGATATTAGGAGAAGATTCCTTTACACTTAAAACTATTAAAGAAAAAAGTATTGTTTAATTAATACTTTTTTTGTGCTATAATTTAAGTGGTGATGAAAGTGAGACTTAAACATGTTAAGGGAGCAAAAGAACAAATTGAATCATCAAAATATATAGTAAAAGATCCTTTAGAATATAAAGGAAAATATAAAAATCTATTTAATAATGATAATCCCATATATATAGAAATAGGTATGGGTAAAGGTGATTTTATAATAAATAATGCTCTATTATATCCAAATATAAATTTTATTGGAATAGAAAGATATGATAGTGTAATTGTAAGAGCAGTTCAAAAATTAGAAGATAAAGAATTAAATAATTTAAAGCTAATTAGAATGAATGCTGTAGATATAGAAAATGTATTTGATAATGAAATAGATAGAATATATCTTAACTTCTCAGATCCATGGCCAAAAGATAGACATGAAAAAAGAAGATTAACAAGTGATATATTTTTAAACAAATATGACAAAATTCTAAGGAATAGAAGTATTATAGTGAAAACTGATAATCGTAAATTATTTGAATATTCAGTTATTTCATTAACTAATTATGGTTATAAAATAAATGATATTTCACTTAATCTACATCAAGATGATGTTTTAAATAATATTGAAACAGAGTATGAAAAAAAATATAGTGAAAAAGGTTTTCCTATATATAAAATAGATGTATCAAAATAAATATACATTTGGTATACACAAAAAAATAAAAAATGTAGTTAATTTTTAAGTTTTTTGGTATAATTATAGCAAGAGTGGTGATATATGAAAAAATTAGC
>CAZYWD010000110.1:0-3096 GCA_964651795.1 uncultured Muribaculaceae bacterium | reverse complement strand
AAAAATAATTACAATTTGACAAATTCTAATTTTAGTATATAATACTCCCTATAAAAAGGGGAGTTTTTAAATGGAAATTAAAAGAAAAAATGGAAGATATTATATAAAAGAAAAAGATATAACAGAAGAATTAGTAAAATTAGCTAGAAGAATAATTATAAGAGTAAATATAGATTATAAAACACCTATAGATATAGCTATGAAAAACTTTATAAATTCAATTACTTGGCATGATGCATTATTATATGGAGAAATTAATAATGAAGAACAATTATATAAAGATTATGAAATAGAATTAATGATTCAAAGAAATTATACTAAAAAATTTTTTGAATCAAACAAAATAATGCAATTTAAAGATAATAGAGCAAAAAGGAGGAAAAAAAATGAATTATATGGATAAATTAAAACAAGAATTTAAATTAGCTATGAATATTGATAATGAAGAATTTTTCCAAACTTGGTTGCAATATAAAAATGTACATTTATCTAGATATATTGAATTATTATTATATTTAGGTTTAGATTTAAATAATACTCCTGTAGAATTAGACAAAGGTATGTATGATAGTATTGGTTTAGTAATACCAGATAACCAAAATATTATAGAAATAACTAATTATACAAATGGTATGGATAAAAATAATATTATTAAGTGTGAAGGTGATTTAGTTATTAGTAATGATAAAATAAGAGTTAAAAAAAATAATATATTTTCATGTATTGATTTTTCTAATTCAAATGTATTTTTAACACAACTACCTACTGTAACAGATACAATGATTAATTTAAAATTATTAAAATTCTTAAATAAAGAAATTTATTTAGGTACCTATGGACATATAAATGATATTGATATAGCAGATAAAATAAACAGTTTACTGGAATTTAAAAAAGAATTAGCACAGTCTGGAATAGATTGTAAAGATGAAAGTACTACTATGTATGATACATATATGTATGCACTTACACCAAGACGAATAAAATAATCAAATGATTATTTTTTATTTTTTAAAAATTAGCACTCATATATTGACATTGCCAACATATAATAGTATAATGACATTAGCACTCAAAAGAAAGTAGTGCCAAAGAGGTGATGAAATGGTTAGTGAAAGACAAAAAGAACTTTTGAAACTAATAGTTGAAGAATATATTAAAACAGCTAAACCAATAGGTTCTAAAGCACTTTGTGATACACTTAATTGTTCAAGTGCTACTGTAAGAAATGAAATGGGTATATTAGAAGATTTAGAACTTTTAGAAAAAACCCATACTTCAAGTGGTAGAATACCAAGTGAAAAAGGTTATAGATATTATGTAGATAATATAATGAAACCAAAAGAATTAACAGGTGAAGATGTATTAAAACTTCAAACAATATTTCATAATAAATCATTAATGCTTACTGATGCTATAGTAAAAAGTATGGAAATAATTTCCGATTTAACTAATTATACATCTATAATTTTAGGTAATTCATCTAAAGATAATATGATAAGTAAAGTAGAAGTTATCCCAATTACAGATAATGACTTAGTTGCTATCGTAGTTACTGATAAAGGACATGTAGAAAATAGAAATATAACTATTGAAGAAAAAGTATCAGTACTAGAAATAAAACAAACAGTAGATTTAATTAATAAATTTATTGTAGGAACTCCAATAGATGAAGTTAGTTTAAAATTAGAAATGGAAGTTAAACCACAAATAGCAAATAGTGTCAAACAACAAAAAGCTATATTTGATGCTCTTTATAATGTATTTAGTGAATTTAGGGAAGAAACAAATATGAGGGTTAATAAAACCAGTAATATGCTAAATCAACCAGAATTTAATAATGTCGATAAAATGAAATCAATATTAAATAAATTTGAAGATAAAACATTAATCGACAGAATAAAAGAGGAAGATAATGGTATAAAAGTATATATAGGTAGTGAAACAGAATTTGATGATGATGTAACAATCATAAAAACAAAATATTCTATTAATGGAGAAGAAGGAACAATAGCTTTAATTGGTCCTAAAAGAATGGAATATGATAGAGTTACTACTTTATTAAATTATATAAAAGAAAATATAGAGGGTTAATAATATGAATAATATAACAGTAGTTGAAATGAAAACTTATCTTGAAGATTTTAAAAAACTATCTATAGATGAACAAAGAAAAAAAGCAAAAAAATCTTTAATGAATATGGGTTATATTGATTCAGAATTAAATATTTTACCACCATATAATAGAAATATTAATGAAGGTGACTTTACACAAGGACCTGGTGAAATACAATATGTAAAAAAGAGGATGATGTAATGGAAAGTCAGCAGTATATTCACTATCAAAATATGATAGAATATATAAATAGAATTAGGAAAATTGATAAAGAAGAATTAAAAGATAGATGTCCTGTGTGTATTTATGAAGAAGATGATCAGAAAGTATTTGTTAAAAAGGAGGACAACAGTGGAAGAAAAAAAATGTAATTGTAATGAAACATGTGAATGTGGATGTAATGAAGAAAAAGAATGCAGTTGTAATGATACAAAATGTAGTGAAACATGCACTTGTGGATGTCAAGAAAATAAAGAATGTGATTGTGAATCACATGAAGATAAAAAGAAAATTAAAAAAGATAAAAAAAGTGACAAAATAAAAGAATTAGAAAATAAACTAATTGAAGCAGAAAATAATTTTTTATTAAGTAAAGCTGAACTAGTTAATTATCGTAAAAGAAAAGATGATGAAGTAGTAAGAATGCTTAAATATGCTAATGAAGATTTAATAAAAGAAATGTTACCTATAATGGATACATTCGAAAGAGCAATAAAAATGGATGATGAAAATTTAGATGATGAAGTTTCAAAATTCTTATCAGGTTTCAAAATGATGTATTGCAATTTAGTTTCCATACTAGAAAGTTATGGAGTTAAAGCAATAGATGGAAATAACAAACCATTTGATCCAACATACCATCAAGCTGTTATGACAGAAAAAAAAGATGGTATTGAACAAGGTATGATCCTTGAAGTATTACAACAAGGATACTTACTTAAAGATAAAGTTATAAGACCAGCAATGGTTAAAGTTAGTGA
>CAZYWD010000109.1:0-3115 GCA_964651795.1 uncultured Muribaculaceae bacterium | reverse complement strand
ATCAGTGATAAGCATGTTGAAGTAATGGCAAAACGTATGATTTCAAAAATTAAGATTGTAACTAGTGGAGATTCATTATTCTTACCAGGTACAATGGTTAATATAAACACATTTACTGATGTTAATAAAGAGTTAATCCTTGAAGGAAAGGCACCATCTACTGGTAAACCTGTACTTTTAGGTATAACTAAAGCATCACTTGAAACTGATTCATTCTTATCAGCTGCATCATTCCAAGAAACAACAAGAATATTAACAGATGCTGCTATTCATGGTAAAGTAGATCATTTAAATGGTTTAAAAGAAAATGTTATTATTGGTAAACTTATTCCAGCAGGAACAGGTGCTAAACAATATCGTGACTGTGAATATGAATTAGAAAAAAGTATGAGTAATAGTGAACCATTAGAAGCTTTAGAAAGTGAATTAATGGATTAAAAGAGAGTAAAACTCTCTTTTTTCTTGACAAATATTTAATTTAATATATAATATATTTTAATGAAAAAAGGGGAGAGAAGTATGTATAAAATATTATGCGAAAATTATAATGAAGATAATCAAATATTTTTAAGATTAATAAAAAACCAAAGACAACTATGTTATAAAGAAATAAAACAAGCTGATTTTTCTATAAATGACATTAATAATTTCTTAGAAACTTGTGATAAACAAATTGAAGAAGAGTATTTAAATAATTTAGAAATAGAAATATTTTTTAATTCAAAAGAAGAATTATCAAGAATGATAGAAATTATTAATAATTCTAATGATTTAAATTTTACTTTAAATGTTAATTTAAGTGAAGTATTACATAAAGATGTAATAAAGATGATTGATGAAAAATCAACTAATAAAAATATTAAAATTGAATATCAAACTGACTCTGAAGCAATTAAATATGATGAATATAGAAAAATGTATAATAAATTATATTCTATAATTGATGAAGTAAAAAGTTTAGATTTAACACCATTAGAAGAAGTTATGTATGTATTTGATATTGTTAAATCAAACATATATAAAGATGATAAAGATAATGCAAAAAATTCTCGTGATTTGAATAAGGTTATAAATACTGATTATATTGTTTGTGTAGGATATTCTAACTATATGGAATTTATACTAAAAGAATTAGGACATGAAATAAAGTCAGTATCATTTAAATATGATGATCATGAAAGTGGACATAGAAGAAATTCTATACATTTAAAAGATGAAAAATATTGTATAGATAATCTATTTTTCTTAGATGCTACTGCTAATAGTAAAAGAAGTTTAGAAGATAATGAATATATAAATAACTATTTATCATTCTTAAAACCATATATACTATTTAATTTAAGAAAAAAGAATGAACATTTTGTTGATGATATACATTATTTAATATTAGAATATTCTAAAGAAGAAGTAGAAAACATAATTAAAGAAGGTTTATATTTAAAAAATGAGAAAGATAAAGATTTAATTGTTCATAGTTTAAGAAATATCTTAAAAATTAAAAGAAATATTGGTAATGACATTTTATTTGCAATAACAGAAGATAATAAAGAAAAATTATTAGAATATTATGATGAAATGTACAAATTTAGTAATAAAGGTATAGATTCAACTAAATTTATTGAATGTTTATATAATGTTAGAAAAAATCAATATGAAATGGGAAGAATTGAATCTATCCCTACTATAGATGAATTTGAACAAATCATGATTAAAAATTATGGAAAAGATTACTTTGTAAGTGGAGGCGCAAAACATCTATTAGATATTTTGTTTAATTATGGAAATGAGGATATAACTAATAGAAGTATCTTAGAAGATAAGATAAAAAGTTTTACTCATTCAGGAAAAACATATAAAAAGAGTATTTAGCTCTTTTTTATTTGACAAATTGTGTATAAATTACTATAATTAATAGAGAAAAGGTGATTTTATGGATAATAGATATATAAATCAAATAGAAGTATTAGTTAATTTATTTACAATTGATAAAGGAAAATTAAAAGTATTACTTTTCAGAAGAGATGAAGATCCTTTTAAAGGATATTGGATGCTTCCAAGTAATTTGTTAATGGTATCAGAAACTATTGAAGATTGTGCGAAAGATACAATTAACGAAATGGCAGGTTTAACTAACATAACATTAAAACAATGTAATGTTTTTAGTAAAATAGATAGACTACCTAATGATAGAATAATTGCTAATTCACTTATTGGTTTAATAGATAATCAAACATTATTACTAAAAAAAGAAAATAGAAATTATGAATCTGCTTGGTTTCCAATTAATGAATTACCAAAAATGGTATATGATCATGGTGAAATATTATTAGATGCAATTAATTACTTAAAAAATGATTTAACACATATTGAGAATTTAAAAACTTTATTTCCAAGTGATTTTACAATGCCAGAGTTACAATCTATTTATGAAGAATTATTAGAAAAAACATTAGATAGAAGAAATTTTAGAAAAAAAATGATATCTTTAGATATACTAGAAGAAACTGGTGACAAAAATAATATCAAAACTGGTAGACCAGCTAAACTTTATAGATTTAAAGAAAAAGACACAGATATTTTCTAGAGGGGGAAAACATGAAATTAAACAATTATGGTTGGGGTATGAAGGAATTTATAATAGCAATATCAGCTTTTGCTTTTTGTTTAATTATAGCAATAGTTTTAGCAAGTAGTTTATTTAAAACTTCTAAACCTGTTAACATTAAAACAGAGTTTAAAGGAAGTACTGAATCTTCAATAAAAACATATATTGATATTGAAGATAAAATGATTATGGGTGCTAAAAAATATAAAGTTAATATAACAAATGATAAAGTAATTATTTCTTTAAAAAAATTAATAGAAAATGGATATATTAGTAATGTAAGAGATCCTAAAAACAATAAAGAATGTAGTGGTTATGTTATTTATGATGGTAATAAAAAAGAGTATAATGCATATTTAAGTTGTGCTGGAAATTATCAAACAAGTAATTATAATAAAGATTTAGAATAAATCTTGACATAAATTAGAATATAATGTAAAATTATATTCGTAGCGTTGGAGTAGTACTCAAGAGGCTGAAGAGGCGCCCCTGCTAAGGGTGTAGGTCGGG
>CAZYWD010000108.1:0-3156 GCA_964651795.1 uncultured Muribaculaceae bacterium | reverse complement strand
AATAAACTATATATTTTAGCGCCCATCACTTGTAATAAAGGAGCTCTATAAATAAATCTTGGATTATCGCTCTCAATCGCTTTAACTATCTTGTTTACTATAGGATTAAAATTATCTTGACCTAATAAATTTAATATTAAACTTTCTTTAGCTCTAATTAACTCTAATTCACTTTTAAAATATGTATCTTTATTATCATATTTATTCATAAACATATATTTATTAAACCCAGTTAAATATATACCTGGTTCAATTAAACAAATATTAATATTTTTATTAATTAATTTTAATTCATTTTTTAAAGTTTCAGCTATTTTAATTAAACTAGCTTTAGTTGATGCATAAGTACCAATAAAGTTAAGTGGGATAATACCTGCTAGAGAAGACATAATAATTATTTTACCATCTCTATTAATCATTTGTTTAAGCACATTTTGAATTAATGATAAGTTACCAAATATATTGACTTCATAATTTTCTTTAACTCTTTCAATATCTATTTCTACTAAACTTCCACCATTACTAATAGCAGCATTACAAAGTAATATATCTATTTTTAAATTAGTTACTTTTTTACGATCTGAATTATCCGTAATATCTAATTTAAAACATTCAATATTTTTATAATCTTTATATATTTCTTTTAGTCTTTTAGCTTGTAATTCAGTATGAGTTGTAGCATATATATAATAATCTTTATCTTTTATTTTATCTATTACTCTTTTTGCTATACCACTTCTAGATCCTGTTATTAATATTCTTTTCATAAAATCACCTAATATTATTATTAACACTAATTATATAAATATTTAAAAAAAAAGACTATTTAGTCTTATAAATAAATCTAAATATTCTTCTAACTAATGGTTGAATAAAAAATAATTGACTAAGTAATGCGAATGGAAAATTAAGTACTACTGTTTGTAAAAAATTTGGTATAAAACATTTAAAGAAATTAATTAAAGTAAAAGTTGTATCATTAAATATCATACTAGGCATAATTCCTTTATATAGGATAGTTGCTAAAAAGCTCATTAATGGACACATTATACATACAGTAGCACATATAATAGCAATCTCTACCATAAATGGTTTATTTTCTTTTGGATTAACAGCATTTAAAGCAATCCTCTCAGATAATGGCCCACCTATAAATATTTCACATAAATAAGCTAAAATAAATTCAATTGGAATTAACATTAAAGCAAATTTAATATCAACATTTAATATACCTCCATTTTCAATACTCAAACAATAAAATACAAAACATGGTACTGTAATTATAACAGTAATTAATGCGTATATAAGTTTTTCTGATTTTTTCATAACCTACTCCTTTCTTATTTTTGACAACAAAAAAACACATGTATAACCTGATTTACAATAGTTCCGTAATCAGATTTACGAGTTTATAAAACTCTACATGTGTCATCTATTTGTTTCAAAAAATTCTAATTAATTATAACAAATTAAATTAAATTTTTCAATAATTATTTTTGTCTTTTTGCTTTTTCTATTCTAATTATACGATTATTAAATTTTTTACCCTTAATTTTTTTAGCAAATTCTTCAACAGCACTATCATCTACATCTATAAATGTAAAAGTTGATAATACTTCTATATTTTTGAAATAATCTTTTTTCATATTAGTTTCTGCTTTTATAAAATCAAGTAAACTTCCTTTTTTTAGTCCATCTTTTTTACCAATAGTAATAAATACTCTAGTATATCCTGATTTAACATGTTTTACTTGTTCTTCTTGGTAATTAACATCTTTATTTAAATTAGATCCTATTTGTTTTTCAACAGTCATTTTTAAAAGTGCTGCTGATAAATTCATTAAATCTCCTTTATTTAAATCTCTAACATATCTATAAGCATTTTCTAATTCTTCTTTATTTACTTTAGAAGCTTCTTCTATTAATAATTGATATTTAGTTTCTATTATTAATTCTTTAGTAGGCATTTTTTGTTCTACTATTTCACTATTAACAAATTTTTCAATCATTTTTAATGTTCTTAATTCTTTAGCATTTACTAAACTTATAGCTTCACCAACACTTCCAGCTCTACCAGTTCTACCTATTCTATGAATATAAGTTTCAAATTCTTGTGGTAATTTATAATTTATTACTAAATCTATATCATCAACATGAATTCCTCTAGCTGCTACATCAGTAGCTATAAGGAAATTAAATGCTCCTTTTTTAAATCTATCTAATGTTTTAATTCTCATACTTTGCATAATATCACCATGCATAGCTTCCGCATTATAACCTCTAACTGATAGATCCATTAATAATTCATCACATTCTTTTTTAGTTTGACAAAATATTATTGTTCTTTTAGTATTTTTGATATCTAATACTCTACATAATACTTCTACTCTTGATCTTTCATTAGCTAAATAATAAAATTGTTTAACATTTTTACTAGTTCTAGTTTCTGATTTTATTACTATATGTTGATAATCTTTTTTCATATAGTTAGTTGCTAATTTCTTTATTTGTTCTGGCATAGTAGCTGATAACATTAATACTTGTTTATTTCTATTAGTCTCTTTAAATACAGTTTCAATATCTTCTAAGAATCCCATATCTAACATTTCATCTGCTTCATCTAAAACAAAGAATTCTAATGAATTGATATTAAGTTTTCCTCTTCTTATTAAATCACATATTCTACCAGGAGTTCCAACTACAACATCAGCTCCCCTTTTTAAATCTCTAATTTGATTTTCGATACTAGAACCACCATATACTGGTACTATATCAAATTTGCTTGAAGTATTTAATGTATCAAATTCTTCACATACTTGAAGTGCTAACTCACGTGTTGGAGTTAATATAATTGCCTTTACTACATTAGTAGTAACATCCATCTTAGATAGAATACTAGCAGCATAAGCTAAAGTTTTACCTGTTCCTGTCTCCGCTTGTCCTATTAAGTCGATACCTTTCATAATTAATGGTATCATTTGTTCTTGAATATCACTAGGTGTTTCAAAGTTTAAATCATTAATTGATTTTAATACTTTTTCACTTAATCCTAGATTTTTAAATTTTTCGTTCATAAATCCTCTTTCCCAATTTGTCAATTGTATCATATTTATTTGTTTTTTACAACTAAAAAAACGAATTAATCGTATTTTAATT
>CAZYWD010000107.1:0-3169 GCA_964651795.1 uncultured Muribaculaceae bacterium | reverse complement strand
TTTCTAGTTTTACTTCCTCTACCTTTTCTTACTAATTGATTAATTGTAGGCATAAATTTTCCTCCTCCCATTACACACTTCCAGGTGTTTCAAATTTGTCCTTAATTAAAGATTTACCGAAGTAAACCTTAAAATTAAATTCCTTGAATAATATACCATTTTATTATATGTATGTCAATGTTTTTTTACAACAAATTATCACTTTCATACTCTTTTTTTAATTTAGTTTTGATTCTGCGTAAAGTATTGTCGATTTTTTTATAATCAAGTTCTAGTATATCCCCTATTTCTTTATATTCAAATCCATTTAGTTTAAGTTCAAATACTTGCATTTCTAAGTCAGTTAATACTTTATTAGCTTGTTCAAATAATTCTTTTTCATCTTCTTCTTTTAATAGTATATTTTCAGGATTATTATTGTTATCTGATATTAAATAGTTTAAATCTATTTCATTTTCTTCATCTATTATAGGTACAGAATCGTTTAGTGCTCTATGTTTTAGTCTTCTTGTACTTATTACTAAATCTATCATTTTTCTTTCTATACATGTTTTAGCATATGTATAAAATAGTGTTTCTTTGCTTACTCTAAAATATTCTATAGCATTACTTAGTCCTAACATTCCTTCTTGAATCATATCATTAATTTCTAATCCACTATTTGGTACATATTTTATTAATTTAGTGGCTATAGAGATTATTAATGGTTCATATTTTTTATATAATATATTATTAGCTTCTTCATTTTTTTCAGAAATATAATTTAATAATTCGTAATCGTTATATTCTTGATACATTATAAAACCTACTTTCTTTGTTTTACTGCTTCAAATACTACTATTCCAGTTGCGACTGATGCATTTAAACTATTAGTAGTTCCATTCATTTTAATGGATGCTATAAAATCACAATTTTCTTTTACTAGTCTAGACATTCCTGATCCTTCATTACCAATTATGATTGCTATTTTACCTTTATAATCTATATCATAATAGTTTGTACCTTCCATATCAGTTCCAACTATCCAAAATCCTTGTTTTTTTAATTCTTCAATAATTCTATTTAAGTTAGTTACTTGGGCTATTTTCATATTTTTAATAGCGCCAGTAGATACTTTTATGACAGTTGAGTTTACTTCAACACTTCTATCTTTTGGAATTATTATTCCATTTACTCCAGCAGCTTCACAAGTTCTAATAATGGCTCCAAAGTTATGTGGATCTTCTATATGGTCTAATATTACAATTAAACTATCATCTGTTATTAGTTCATCTACATCATTATAAACAAAATCATTTACTTCTAAAATTATTCCTTGATGCATTCCATCTATCATTCTATCTAATTCATATTTTTCTAGTTCTTTTACATTTATATCTTGTTTATTTAATTCATTAATTATATTTTCATCAGTAAAGTTTTTATAAATAAAAGCTTTTTTTATTTTTTCTTTGTTTTTTAATGTTTCTAATGCTACATTTTTACCATATATATACATAATTATTCTCCTTTTATATAGTTAATTATTTCTTCTATTCTATTTATATTTTTTTTAAAATATAGATATCCTATTAATGCTTCTAAAGCTGTTGAATGTTTATAAGTTATTATATCTGTTGATTTACTTTTATGTGATTTATGATTTCTAGCTCTTTTTATTATATCTAATTCTTCTTCAGTAAAAAATTCTTTATCCATCAATTCTTTTAAAAATTTAGATTGATTATTAGCGCTCACATATTTTATTGCTTCTGTTTGCAAATTATTTACTTTTACTATATTTTTATTTATTAAGTATTCTCTTATATATGTTTCATATATAGCATCACCCATATAAGCTAATACTAATGGACTTAATTCATTCATAAAGCACCTCTTATTAATTTTATCATAAAAAAAGAATAAACAAAAGTTATTCTTTAATATGTTTTTTAATTAATTCTATATCTTTTATATCTTTAGTCCTATTTAATTTTGTTTTTAGTTTTATTATTGCTTCTAGCGACTGAACTGGATAATTATTATAAATTATTATTTCATCTTTATTATATAAATTAGTACTAAAATTTAAAATATTATCAATATAATATACTTTGATGTTGTTTTCATCTATTTTTTCTATTTCACATTTATAATTATTTAAAAGATATTGTTCTAATTTTTTAGTAACTGTTATATCTATATCATAAGTTGTCTCTTTTATATTTTGTAATACCAATGAAGCACCTGATAAAATATAATATTCTTTTTTATCTAAATTGTATTTTTCTAAATTATCTATTATTTCTTGTTTATTCATATCTATCGAATGTTATTCCTTTGATTGTTCCATCTTTAATATCATTTATTACTACATTACAAACTTTATCGTAATCTACTTCTCCACCTTTTACTAGACATCCTCTTTTTCTGCCTATTGTTTCAAATACCTCTATAAAGTCTTCATCTATTTCAGTTATACTGTATCTTTCTTTTAGGATATTTGGATAATATTTATATAGTGTTTCTAGTATATAACATACTACTTTAGAAAGTGGTAGTACTTCTTCTTTTATTGCAGTTAAGGAAGCTAAATTATAAGCAACTTTTTCATCATCAAATTTAGGCCATAATATACCTGGTGAGTCTAATAGTTCTAATTCTTCATTTATTCTAATCCAATTTAGATTTTTAGTAACACCTGGTTTATTTCCAACATTAACAGCTTTTTTACCAACTAGTCTATTTATTAAAGTTGATTTACCGACATTAGGAATTCCTACAATTAGAACTCTAGTTCTTCTTTTAATCATTCCTTTATTTTCTCTTGTATCATTTTTATCTTTCATTAATTCGTTAGTAGCATCTATTAGTTTTTTTAATGACGTATTATTTATTAAATCTAATGAAATTACTTTATAACCTTTTTCTTCATAATATTTTACCCATTTATTTGTTTCTTTTAAATCACATAAATCTGTTTTAGTCATTATTATAATTCTAGGTTTATTTTTTATGTAATTATCTATATCTACTATTTTAGATGAATAAGGTATTCTTGCATCTACTACTTCATAAACTATATCTATTAAGTTTATTTGTTCACTTATTAGTCTTTTAGTTTTTGCCATATGTCCTGGATACCAGTTGATTACGGTTTTTTTAAACCCCCCCTGTTCATCATTATTTA
>CAZYWD010000106.1:0-3177 GCA_964651795.1 uncultured Muribaculaceae bacterium | reverse complement strand
TTAGATCAAGCATTTTTTCCAGAATTATTAAAAATAAATGATATTAAATTAATTTTTGAATCTATATATAAAAATTGGGATAATGATTTATTTAATAAATATTTAAAAGATTTTAATTTAACTGATAATAAAGCATTAAAAGAATTATCAACAGGTATGAGAAAAAAATTAGAGATAGCTTGTGCATTATCACATCATCCAGATTTATTAATATTAGATGAACCAACTAGTGGATTAGATCCAGTAGTTAGAAGTGAAATATTAGATATATTTTTAGATTTTGTTAAAGATGAAAATCATACTATATTATTATCTTCACATATAACAAGTGATTTAGAGTCAGTCGCTGACTATATAGTATTTATAAATGATGGTAATATAATATTTAATAAAAGTATTGAAGAATTAAAAGAAGATTTTGCTATTATAAAATGTAGTAAAGAAGATTTTGATACAATTGATTCTAAAGATATTATTAATTATAAAAAAAATAAATATGATTATGAAGTATTAATATCCAATAAAAAAGAAGCTAAAAAGAAATATAAAAATTTAGTTATAGATAATGCTAATATAGAAAGTATTATGCTATTATTTGTGAAAGGAGAGATAAAATGAAAGGATTAATTTTAAAAGATTTACTTATATTAAAAAATCAAATGAAAAGCTTATTAATTGTTTTAGTATTCTTTATATTTATTTCATTTGTTAATAAAGATTTTTCATTTATATCTTTCATAATTCCTTTTTATATGGTAATGTTAGTTATTAATACATTTAGTTATGATGAATTTAATCATTGGGATACATTTTGTAATACACTACCATTTAATAAAAAAGATATAGTTGGATCTAAATATCTATTATATATTACTGGTACTATAGGTGCTTTAATAATAGGTATAATTACATCTTATATATCTACTGTGATAGATCCTAATATTACATTACTAGAATCAATATCAGTAGTAATAGGTGAAGTAGCAGCAATTGCTATAATACTATCACTAATGATACCTTTTATATATAAATTTGGAGTTCAAAAAGGTAGAACAATGTTTATAACAACTATAATAGGTATATCATTAATTGCCGGTATTCTTATTAAATTATTAAATTTTGATCCTACAAATTTATTAAATAAATTAGATCATATAAATGTTATATTTATATTTATTGGTATATTATTAATTATATCTAGTGTTATTTATATATCATATAAAGTATCAACTAAAATATATATTAAAAAAGAATTTTAGAAAGCACAATAAGTGCTTTTTTTTAACTATATTTAATAAGATTAAATGGTGATAACATGTTTTTTAAAGGAATTCATAGAAGAATAAAAATAGTATTATTATTTATCATATTATTATTTTTAATAATTATATTTAAAGTTTTTTATATACAAGTAATTAGTTATAATAAATTAAATAATTTAGCTTCTAACTTATGGAATAGAAATCTACCTATAGAATCAGATAGAGGTAAAATATTAGATACAAATGGTGTAGTACTAGCAGATAATTTAACTACAGCATCTTTAGTATTAATACCCAATCAAATAAAAAACAAAGAAGAAGTATCTAAGAAATTATCTGAAATATTAAATGTATCATATGAAGAAATGTATAAACATGTTTTTAAAAAAACATCTATTGAAAGAGTACATCCAGAAGGAAGAAGATTATCTTATGATGTAGCAAATAAGATAAGTGAATTAGGATATGATGGAGTTTATTTAGTAAAAGAATCAAAAAGAATATATCCGTTTAATAATTTATTATCACATTCAGTAGGTTTTGTTGGAATAGATAATCAAGGATTAAGTGGTTTAGAATTAACATATAATAAATATTTAACAGGGGAATATGGTTCTATTAAATATATGGGAGACGCTAAAGGAAATAAATTAGAATTAGCAGAAAGTTATGAAGAACCACAAGATGGAATGAACTTAACTCTAACAATTAATTATGAATTACAAGCATCATTAGAAAGAGAATTAGATAATGTTGTTAGTAAATATAATCCAGAAAAGGCTCTAGGTATAGCAATGAATCCTAATACAGGAGAAATATTAGCAATATCATCACGACCTAATTTTAATCCTAGTGAGTATCAAAATTATACAGTAGAAGAGATAAATAGAAACTTACCAGTATGGATGACATACGAACCAGGTTCTACTTTTAAAATAATTACTTTAGCAACTGCCCTAGAAGAAAATAAAGTTGATTTACTAAATGATACATATTTTGATTCAGGTAGTATTCAAGTAGAAAATGCTAGAATTAAATGTTGGAAAGCAGGAGGTCATGGTGCTCAAACATTTTTACAAGTAGTAGAAAACTCTTGTAACCCAGGTTTTGTAACATTAGGACAAAAGATAGGTAAAGAAACACTATTTAAATATATTGATAGTTTTGGATTTGGATCTAAAACAGGAGTAGACTTAAATGGTGAAGCAACAGGTATACTATTTAAATTAGATAAAGTAGGTCCTGTAGAACTTGCTACAACAGCATTTGGTCAAGGTGTAAGTGTTACTCCAATTCAACAAATTACAGCTGTAAGTGCAGCTATAAATGGGGGATACTTATTAAAACCATATATAGTTAAAGGAATAAATGAACCAGAAACCAATTCAGTTATTTTAGAAAATAAAAAAACAGTAGTTAGAAAAGTTATAAGTGATACTACTAGTGAAAAAGTTAGATTTGCTTTAGAAAGTGTTGTAACTAATGGAACAGGAAGAAATGCCTTTATTGAAGGATATAGAGTAGGTGGTAAAACAGGAACTGCTCAGAAAGTAGAGAATGGTAGATATATGGTAGGTAACTATATAGTATCATTTATTGGATTTATGCCTGCTAATGATCCTGAAGTAGTAGTCTATATAGCAATTGATAATGCTAAAGGTGTCACACAATATGGTGGTACTGTAGCTGCTCCAGTAGCCCGTAATATTTTGTTGGATGCAATAAATATATTAGATATTGATGCACCTGATGGTGCTAGTGAAAAAAGATACCAATATTATGATAAAAAATATGTAACAGTTCCAGATGTCGTTAATTTATCTTTAAATGAAGCTATGAAAAATTTGAAATCATTTAAGGTAGAATATTCAGGTAGTGGAGAAAAAGTAGTTTATCAAACACCTTCAAAAGATAC
>CAZYWD010000105.1:0-3226 GCA_964651795.1 uncultured Muribaculaceae bacterium | reverse complement strand
ACAGATAAACGATATTCTTTAATCTCAAGACTACCTTCTCTTTGTTTTTTCATATTTTCTTTTTGTTTTTTCTTAGCTTCATATTTGTATTTGTTATAATCCATAATCTTACATACTGGGTATTGTCCATTATTATTGATCATGACTAAATCAAATCCAGCAAAATTCGCTAATGTTAAAGCATCTTGAATAGCTTTAACTCCTAGTTGTTCCCCACCAGGACCAATGACCATAACTTCTCTAGCTCTTATTTGTTCATTAATGTACAAATCTTTTTCTCTTGCGATACCTGACACCTCCATAAAAAAAGTGAATACGATTGTATCCACTTTAGCTAACTATTTAATATAAATATTAATTAATTGGCATTTTACCTAACGCTATTTGCATTCAGGTGAGTGTGGATACACTTCTTTCCTTTTTTCAAATTTCTTATTAATTATACATTATTATTATATGTTTGTCAACTGTTTTTATTTCAATATGTTATAAAAATATAATAAAGATAGAATTTATTAATCAATAACTTTTTTACATTTATTTAATAATTTTGATTTTTTATTTTATTTGTTTTATCACATAATAATCTAAAGGTAAATTCATATATTCAATCAATTCTTCTTTTGAAAAAACCTTAGATTTTGAAGCTGTTTTGTTTATTAATCCTTCTAGACTTTGTATCATTCTATTATAATCAGTTCTATTCATTAAATATTTCATACATAAAAGTAAAGCAAACAAATCTTTTCTTCCTTGAATTAAGTTTCCATATTTTGTTCTTTTTAGTTGAAACTGTTTATGCTCTGGAAATTCTCCTATATCTATACTTCTATGTACAAAATTAAAAACTATTTCATCATGAGCACACATATTTCTAACGTCCGCAATCATAGCAATTAACTGTTTTGTTCTACTTATTCTTTTGTTTATAATAACTCTAAATAATATTTGATTACACACTTCTGATTGATCAGATTGTTTCATAACATTATATAATTTTTTTATTGCACCAATTGTAAGACATTTTGATAAAACATAAAATGGAATATATCCATAAACATCTTTATAATATTTCACAGCTGTATTTTTTTCTCCATAGGATTTTTTTTGATTTCTTATTGTTGTTAAAGTTGTTTTTAAATATGGGCTATTTTTGTCAAAATTTTTAGATAATAGATAATTTCTATCTCTAACACCATAATTTGATGATATAACATTTGACATAGCTGTTTTAATTTTTTGTTCTATATCAAGAAGATATTCTAAAAGCAAAGCCTTTAGTTCTTTATCAAAAAAATAAAGATTAGTTAATTCACAAAAATCACAATTAGGCTTATATTTTTTTTCATTTTTAGAATCCACCAACAATTTTTGATATCCTTTAAGAAAAAAATAATTTATTTCATTTAAGGTTTTTTTTGCAACATTTGGTTGAGAAAAAATCATTCCTCTTGCTGCTAAAATATTTATTAATTCATCTGGTTTTTTATATTCTTTCACTAATGTCACTAAATCACCTCGCGACATTATAGTAACACAATTAATGAAATTATACAATAAAAAGGCCTAGCAAGATTAACTTGCTAGACACTGAACTGAGCATTGTTGCTCAAAATAGTTATATGCAAATATATTAAAAATATACAAAAAAAGGTAGGATATGCAACAATAAGTTACAAATCACTGAACCTATAACAATTATAACATAGTAATGACATTTGTCAATACAAAATTTTTCTTTTAAGATTTTTTATTTACAAGTTGTTCCTAATGATTTAAAATAATTTTCTACTTCTTTAATATCTTGATTATATTTAATCTCAGTAGATATTGTTGATGTAGATTTATCATCATTAGTTATAGTTATGTCTTTAAAAGTTTTTAAATCAAATGTTTCTTTTTGTGTTACTTTTAAAGTTTGAACATCACATGTTGCAGTATATCCTGTACCACTATTATTCATTAATTTATTACATTCAGATACATTTTTATTATAATCTTCATTTGCTTCTGTATAAATAGAAGTCTCAGTAGAAACTAATTTTGTAGCTTTTGAATCTTCATAATAAACAACATATTCAACACTTGTAAAATCATTTGTTGTTGCTCCACAAGTAATTTTACCACTCTTAGTAGTTTCTTCTTTTTTTGTTTCTTCTTTTTTCTCAGTAACTGGTGTTTTATCTCTTTTAGCTTGACCAAATATTAATCTTTCAATACTTGGCATAAAGAAAATAAATAACCCAACTAAACCTAAAATACTTATCCAAAGTAAAAATTCATTTTTTTGTTCTCTCATTATTATCACCTATTATTAGTATAGCATAATTATTTTTTATATTCAAGTAATCTACTGACAGCTGACTGTAAACCTAATTTACCATATTCATAAGTAAGTGAACCTTGTTGATAAGCAATATAAGGTGGTCTAATAGGTCCATCACAAGAAAGCTCAATACTAGATCCTTGTGTGAATGAACCAGAAGCCATTATTATTTGATCATCATATCCAGGCATATCTGTTGGAATTGGTAAAGCATTTGAATCAACTGCTGAACCTATTTGAATTCCTTCTATATATCTAATTAATTCTTCTTTATTATTAAATTTAATACTGGTAACTATATCTGCTCTTTCTTCATCATATTTAGGATCAACATTATAACCTAAATTTTCTAATACTTTACTTGTTAATATAGCAGTTTTTAAAGAACTTGCTACAACACTTGGAGCCATATATAATCCTTGTAGTATAGATTTATTCATACCTAGTGATGGTCCTACTTCTTTACCTTCACCTGGTAAATTTAGTCTTTCACTAACTAATTTAATTAAATCTTTTTTACCTACTACATAAGCACCATTTGGAGTTATTCCAGCTCCTAAATTTTTTATCAAAGATCCAACTACTACATCCGCACCTATTTCAATTGGTTCTTTTGTACTAACAAATTCACAATAACAATTATCAATCATTATTATAACATTTGTATCAATATTTCTTATAAATTTAATTACTTTTTCTAATTTTTCGATAGTTATACTTTTTCTATTAGAATAACCTCTTGATCTTTGAATTTCAATCATTTTAATTTTATTTTCTCTTAAAGTTTTTTCTATTAATTCATAATCAAAATCATTATTAATTAAATCTATTTCTTTATAATCAATATTAAATGATTTTAATGAACTATCATTATCTTTTATACCAATTACTTCATGTAAT
>CAZYWD010000104.1:0-3257 GCA_964651795.1 uncultured Muribaculaceae bacterium | reverse complement strand
CTTTTAAATCTGGATAAGATTCAGTAAGTGCGAATAATTTACTTAATGCACCTGTAATTTCTCCACTAGCTTTCATTTGATCTTCAGGTGTACTAGCTGTTACATAGTTATTTCTAGCAGCTATTACAGCTTCTAAAGTTTCACTTTCATGTCCAGCATAACCTTTTACAGTTTCAACTAAGTTAGGGATTAAATCTGCTCTATTTTTTAGAACTACATCAATTTGTGACCATTGATTTCTTACTTTATTTCTTAATTGTACTAATGAATTGTAAGTACCAATAACGAATAAAATAATTAGAACAACTATCACTGCAATAATAATCCATACCATATATATTCCTCCTAGTATTAATTATACAATCTTTTTAGTAAAAAAGAAATACTTTTGAATAAATTTTATTTATATTAACAAAATAAGAATGAAAGGAATGATTTTATGGATATAGATATAAGAGGATATATTAAAAATAATTTTAAAGATTCAACTGTTGATGAAATAAAAGATTCTATAGTTGAATCAATCGATTCAAAAGATGAAGTTGTTTTACCAGGACTTGGAGTTTTATTTGAAACTGTCTGGATTAATAGTACTGAGGAATTTAAAAATAATATTTTAAATATTATTCAAAGTACATTCAAATAAAAGAAGCTTATTTAGCTTCTTTATTTTTGAGTTGTTACAATTTGTCCTTTAGCAACTTCCTCTAATGCTTTTCCTATATTTTTTTTTGAAACATATTCATTATCTTTCATTTGATAATTTTTTGTTGCTTCCATTTCATCTACTCTTTTTGATATTAAATTAACTAATAAATATTTTGATCCTACAACATTTAATAGTTTATCTATTGATGGATATATCATGATTTCACGCTCCCTCTAATATGATGATATAACATATTTTTTTTACTTTCAAGTGATTTACTTTTTTTTGACATAATTTTACATATTTAATTTGTCAAATATTTGATTTATTTGTTCTCTATTATATTTTTTTGTCTCTCTATCTAATGTATAAAATAGATTTTTATTATTAATAACCTTTGTATTTTTTAAGTTTTTTATATTAAAAGTACAATCATTTCTAATAATTATATATTTATTTATATTCTCTTTAATTTTATTTTGATATTTTGAATATTCATTATCATAATTTTTTATTTCATTTTGTTTTTTATATTTTTTTATTCCAATAATATGATCAAAATATTCATCATTTATATCGCCTACTATTTTATCAGTATAATTAAGTACTTTCATAAAGAATATTCCTTTTTCTAAAATAGCAATTATACTACTATCTTTTTTTATTATTTTTTTATATCCTTTTATTTCGTTAATTACCATAATAGTATAATCTATTTCAGTCATTGCTTTAGTATTCTTAAAAATGTTTCTACTATATTTTTTATTTTTTATTTCTTTTATAGTTATATATAAAGCAATAATTATTAATAGTATTAAACAAGGTATTTTAAACATATCGAAAATAAATATAAATAGTCCTAGTACGATACTAATTGCATACATCATTTAATTATATCCATTATTAGTTCTTCTTTTGGTTTAGCTATTTCGCTTATTTTAAAGCAGTCTAATACATCATTTATTTTTAAATCTTTTTTATTAACATATATCTTTATTATTTCTTCATTTTCAAATACTAGATCTCCTGTTTTTTTATTCATTACAATACCAACGCCATAATCTATAGAGTCTTCTTTGCTTATTCTTCCTCCACCTATATTTTTTACTATTTCACCTAATTTTTCTGTATCTATCTCACTTATAAATCCTTCTTCTTTACTTTTAATTGAAATTATATTATCAGATACAATTATATTATTTATATCACCATTTTGATATTTTACAAATTGTTCAAATTTTTGGTAAGCTTTATCGTTATGTAGATTATCACTTAACATATTATATGCTTCATCTAATGATATATTTTTTACAGTAGATACCATTATAGAACCTATTGTTAGAACTAATTTTTCTAAGTCTTTTGGTCCATTTCCTTTTAATGTATCTATACTTTCTATTACTTCTAAACCATTACCAATACTATTACCTAATGGTGTATTCATATTAGTTAATATACATACTACTTTTTTATTATATCTTTTACCTATTTCTACCATAATATTAGCTAATTCTGTAGCTGATTCTTTATCTTTCATTAAAGCTCCATTGCCTACTTTTACATCTATAAATATATATTTAGATCCACTAGCTATTTTTTTACTCATAATACTAGATGCTATTAAAGGGATTGATTCTGTTGTACCAGTAACATCTCTTAATGCATATAGTTTTTTATCAGCAGGAGCAATATTTCCTGTTTGGCTCATAACTGATAGTCCTATATTATTTATTTCATCAATAAATTGTTGTTCACTTAAATTAACATTAAATCCTTTTATTGATTCTAATTTATCGATTGTTCCACCAGTATGTCCTAATCCTCTACCACTCATTTTAGCAACTTTTAATCCTACACTAGCAACTAGTGGGGCTAAAATAAGAGTTGTTTTATCTCCTACTCCACCTGTAGAATGTTTATCTACTAAATTATCAAAAGAAAGCTCAATAATATCTCCACTATTAATCATTATATCTGTTAAATTGATAGTTTCTTCTAATGTCATTCCATTAATAACTATAGCCATTAATAATGATGACATTTGATAATCTTTGATATCATTATTTAGATATCCATTAATAGCAAATTCTAGTTCTTCTTTAGTTAATTCTTGTTTATTTTTTTTCTTAACAATTATATCTATTATATTCATAGTATCACCTATTATCATTTTAGCACAATAAAAGAAATAGTTGTATTTAAAAACTATTTCTTTACAATTTTAGACACTTATTTAATTTGATGGTATATATAAAGCAATATATTTATAAGTTGCTGTTGTTCCAATTATTTGAGCTCCACCAGCTCCACTCCATGCATAACCACCCCATTGAAAAATAAATCCAGTATTTGTTATTGATCTAACTGAAGATAAATTAGTAACAGCATAAGCATATCCATTTGTATTACTAATTGGTTGAACAAATACTTTGTTTGGTACATTTTCCATTGCTGTTGAAAATTGAACACTTGTCGCACCATCACCATAGACACTAAGAGTACCCTCACGATATTCTATTGAATCCTTACCAACTCCTGTTAATAATTCACCATTAGAATATGCTTTTTTCCCTTCTTTAATATCATCTTCTGTTGCATCTGTTTGATC
>CAZYWD010000103.1:0-3277 GCA_964651795.1 uncultured Muribaculaceae bacterium | reverse complement strand
TCGAGGTGGCAATTACGGTCCTGGAGTACTTGCAGGTCAGTTCAACTTCAATAGGAACACAGGTGGTGTCATCACTTACATTGGTTCTCGCTTAGTCCTAACATCCTAATTAACTATCAATAAATGTAAAGTTATAGATTAATTCTATAACTTTTTAAATTTTTAAATAAAATTGATGTATAATATAAATAAGGTAGGTGTTATTATGGAAGCTTGGAATGATTTTAAAGGAAAATTATGGCAAAAAGAAATTAATGTAGAAAACTTCATTAAACAAAATTACAAGGAATATTTAGGTGATGATACATTTTTAGAAATACCAACTAGAAAAACAAAAGCACTATGGGATAAATGTATTGATTTATTAAATGAAGAACAAAAAAAAGGTGTATTAGATATTGAATTAACAAAAATGTCTGGTATTGATGCTTTTGATCCAGGATATATAGATAAAGAAAATGAAATAATATTTGGATTACAAACAGATGCACCACTAAAAAGAATAATAAATCCATATGGTGGAATAAGAATGGTTCATAATGAACTAGAAGCTTATGGAATGAAACTTGATGAAAAATTAAATACAGAATTTACAACATTTAGAAAAACACATAATGATGGTGTATTTGATGCATATACAGAAGATATCAGAAGAGCAAGATCTGCGGGACTTTTAACTGGACTACCTGATGCTTATGGTAGAGGAAGAATTATAGGAGACTATAGAAGAATTGCTTTATATGGTATCAATATATTAATTGCGACTAAAATGGAAGACTTAAATAATATTACAAAAATAACTTTTGAAAATATTAGATTAAGAGAAGAAGTTAGTGAGCAAATAAGAGCTTTAAAAGAAATAAAAGAAATGGCTTTAAAATATGGATTCGATATATCAAATCCAGCTAGGGATGCTAAAGAAGCAGTACAATGGTTATACTTTGGTTATCTAGCAGCTGTCAAAGAAAATAATGGTGCTGCTATGAGTTTTGGTAGAACAGCAACATTCTTAGATATTTATATTGAAAGAGACTTAGAAAAAGGATTAATAACAGAATTAGAAGCACAAGAACTAATTGATCAATTAATAATAAAATTAAGATTAGTAAGACATTTAAGAACACCAGAATATAACGAACTATTTGCAGGGGATCCTACTTGGGTAACTGAAAGCATTGGTGGAATGACAGATACCGGTAAAAGTTTAGTTACAAAAAACTCATTTAGATTTTTGCACACTTTAATCAATTTAGGAACAAGTCCAGAACCAAACTTAACAGTATTATGGAGTAAGGATTTACCACTTAACTTTAAAAAATATTGTACAAAAATATCCATATTAACAGATTCAATACAATATGAAAGTGATGACATAATGCGTCCATTATATGGTGATGATTATGGAATAGCATGTTGTGTATCTGCTATGAAATTAGGTAAACAAATGCAATTCTTTGGAGCTAGATGTAATTTAGCTAAATCACTTTTATATGCTATAAATGGTGGAATTGATGAACATAGTAAAAAATTAGTAGTAGAAGGTATACCTAAAATAAAAGATGAAGTATTAGATTATGAAACTACTAAAAAAGCTTATTATGAAGTATTAGAGCGAGTTGCTAAAACATATGTAGATGCTATGAATATAATTCACTATATGCATGATAAATATGCTTATGAAAGAGGACAAATGGCATTACATGATACAGATGTAGAACATTTAATGGCTTTTGGTGTAGCAGGATTGTCAGTAGCAGTTGATTCATTATCAGCTATAAAATATGCAACAGTTAAACCAATTAGAGATGAAAATGGAATAGCTTATGATTTTGATATTTCAGGAGATTATCCAAAATTTGGTAACGATGATGATAGAGTAGATGATATAGCTATTGAACTTACAATGAAATTTTCAAATGAATTGAAAAAACATCCATTATATAAAGATGCTATCCATACATTATCAATTTTAACTATAACATCTAATGTAGTTTATGGTAAAAAAACAGGATCAACACCTGATGGTAGAAAAGATTTACAACCATTCGCACCTGGTGCTAACCCAATGCATGGTAGAGATTCACATGGCGCTTTAGCATCCTTAAATTCAGTTGCTAAAATACCATATAAAGATGTTTGCCAAGATGGAGTATCAAATACATTCTCAATCGTACCAGATGCTTTAGGTCATACAGATGAAGAAAGAATATCTAATTTAGTTGATATTTTAGATGGATATTTTAGTAAAGGAGCCCAACATCTTAATGTTAATGTTTTAAATAGAGAAACATTAGTTGATGCTATGAATAATCCGGGTAAATATCCAACTTTAACAATAAGAGTTTCAGGATATGCTGTTAATTTTAATAAATTAAGTAAGGAACAACAACTAGAAGTTATTTCTAGAACATTCCATAGTAGAATATGATAGGAAATATTAATTCAATTGATACCATGGGTTTAGTTGATGGGCCAGGTATTAGAGTTGTTGTATTTTTAAGAGGTTGTACTTTAAGATGTAAATTTTGCCATAATCCTGAAGCATGGAGTAATGAAATAAAAGAATCATGGACTCCAGAAGAATTAGTAAAATATATATTAAAATTTAAAGAATATTTTAAAAATAATGGAGGAGTAACATTTTCGGGTGGAGAACCTTTAAATCAACCTGAATTCTTATTAGAATGTTTGAAACTTTGTAAAAAAAATAATATTCATACTTGTTTAGATACTGCTGGTGTTGGTGAGAACTATGAAGAATTACTAGATTATGTAGATTTAGTAATCTGGGATATAAAGGCATTAGACAAAGAAAAATATAGAGAATTAACGGGTAGAGATATTGATATATCATTAAAATTTTTAGACACTTGTCAACTTAAAAATAAAAAAATGTGGATTAGACAAGTAATAGTGCCGGGATATAATGATACAGAAGAATATATTTTAGAAATAAAACAATTTATAAAAACATTAAAAAATATAGAAAAAGTTGAATTATTACCATATCATACAATGGGTATTACTAAATATAAAGAATTAAATATACCTTATAGATTAGAAGGTATACCTGATATGGATAAAGAAAAATGTAATGAATTACAAAAAATATTAGAAAAAGTATAAATTTTAATTATTTGTACTTTTTTTGTATCTAAAAATAAAAATTGAATAAACAAAAATATAAAATTGGAAATAAAAATAAAGCGAAAATTAAAAAATAGACATTTGAATTAATAAAAAGATACTGATATAGTGTATAAAAAGGAGGTGAATA
>CAZYWD010000102.1:2565-3293 GCA_964651795.1 uncultured Muribaculaceae bacterium | reverse complement strand
ACTTTTTTATCAATACTTTCTTTAGCAAAAAAACAAGAATTAGTAATAAAACAAGATAGTAATTTTAGTAATATTATATTATCTTTAAGAGGATGTGATTAGATGGAAGCTATTTTAGAAGGATTATTATTTGTCGTAGGTGATGAAGGATTATCATATGATAAAATAAAAGATATATTAGAAATAGATGATGATGCTTTAAATAAAGTGATTGAAAATTTAGAAAAAGAATATGATAGTAATTCTAGAGGTATTAAATTAGAATTATTAGGTAATAATTTAAAGCTAACTACTAAGAAAGAACATAAAGAATATTATGAAAAATTAGTTGAAGTTGAAAATGATAGTATGCTAAGTCAAGCTGCATTAGAAACTTTAGCAATCATAGCTTATAATTCTCCAATTACAAGAGTTCAAATTGATGAAATTAGAGGAATTAATAGTAGTCATATGGTTAGAAAATTATTACTTAGAAATCTAATTAAAGATATGGGAAGATCAGATGCTCCTGGTAGACCAATATTATATGGTATTACTAATGAATTCTTAGATTACTTTGGTTTAGCAAGTATTGATGAATTACCAAAATTAGATGAAATAGAAGTTGATGATTCAGAAACAGATTTATTTGAATCAAAATATAAGGAAGATTAAAATTATTGAACTAATTATTTCACTATGATATAATTAGTTTACTTACCGGCCTGGCGGAATGGTAGACGCGATGG
>CAZYWD010000102.1:0-2555 GCA_964651795.1 uncultured Muribaculaceae bacterium | reverse complement strand
CAATACTGTGAGGGTTCAAGTCCCTTGGCCGGTACCAATAGTTATCAAGAACTTTAAAAGTTCTTTTTCTTTTTATTATGATGTGATATAATAATCAATAAATATTGGAGTGGTTCTATAATCGATACACATATGTATATAAATTAAGAAACTAGCCGAAATTAAAAATATCAGTTATAACGATATAAAATATATAACTAATAGAAATACTAAAAGATTATTTAAAAAAATATAGGAGGATTTATGAATCAAGAAAATGTTAAAACAATAGAAAAAGATATGGAATATTTAAGACAAATATCTAGTGAAGTAGATTTTAATGATTCAGAACTTTTAAAAGATATTGAAGTATTAAAAGATTTTTGTAAAAATAATAAAGTTTTTGCAATGGCAGCAGTACAACTTGGAATACCTAAAAGAATCATGTATTTAAAAAACACAGATTTAGATAGAATAAATAAACTTCAAAAAGATGAAATAGAAGAAGATGGATATGATGAAGCTCAAATATTAATTAATCCTGTTATAACTAAAAGAATAGGATTAAACAAATATTGGGAAGCATGTGCTAGTTGTTTAGATAATACAGGACTAGTTAAAAGACCATATATTATAGAAATAGAATTTTATGATATTAATGGGGAGTTACAAATAAAAACATTTGAAGGCTTCCCAGCTACAGTAATATCTCATGAATATGATCACTTAAACGGAATATTACATATTGATATAGCAGATAAAATTTTTAATTTAACACTAGAAGAAAGAAAAAAACTAAGACAAAAAGAAGAATATGAAATAATTAGTAAAGATGGTAATTATGAAGAATTAAAGAAAATGAAATTTTATAATAAATTAGTTAGAGATAAGATACCAGAAATAATGATTCAAAATGGCACTACTCCAGTAACACATATTCTATCAGATGAAGATTATTTAAAAGAACTAAACAAAAATTACTAGAAGAAGTTAATGAATATTTAGAATCTGGTGATATATTAGAATTAGCAGATATAGAAGAAGTATTATTAGCAATCTTATCAGCAAAAAAAGTTCCAAAAGAAGAATTTGAAAACATCCGTACTGATAAAGTGAAAAAAAGAGGAGCATTTACTAAAAAAATATATTTAGATAGTGAAATATAACAAACAACTTAAAACTTGTTTGTTTTTTAATGATAAATAATGTATAATCAATACAGGTGATATTATGGAAAGATTACAAAAAGTAATTGCTAATTCAGGGTATGCTTCAAGAAGAAAAGCAGAAGAATTAATAACTTCAGGGCATGTATTAGTAAATGGGGAAATAGTAAAAGAATTAGGTACTAAAGTAGATGGTAATGATACTATTGTAGTAGATGGTCAAACAATAAATAATGAAAATAAAGTCTATTTTTTATTAAATAAACCTAGAGGAATAATTACTTCTACAAGTGATGAATTAGGTAGAAAAACAGTAGTGGATTTAATAAATACTGATAAAAGAATATATCCAGTAGGAAGACTTGATTATGATACAACAGGTGCCTTAATATTAACAAATGATGGTGAATTAGCTAATTTACTTATGCATCCAAAAAATAATATTGATAAAATTTATGTGGCTAAAGTAAAAGGATTAATTGGAAAAAAAGAATTAATTAAATTAGCCTCTGGTGTATATATAGATGGTAAAAAAACAGATAAAGCTAGATCTAGAATACTTAGTTATGATAAAAAAACAGATACTTCTATCGTTGAATTAACAATTCATGAAGGTAGAAATCATCAAGTTAAAAAAATGTTTGAATCAATAGGCTATCAAGTATTAAAATTAAAAAGAGAAAGTATAGCTTTCTTAGATATTAAATATTTAAAATCTGGTGAATATGTAGAATTAAACCCAAAAGATGTAAAAAAATTATATAGTTTAGGTAAATAGATATATTGAATAAATATATCTATATGTTAAAGACAATTCAGTTATGAAATCTTATGTTAATGATGATAATGAATTAACACTTGATGGTGTAGTAAAATTATATGAATCATTAGGAGCAGTATGTGAATAAAAAAACGTGTTAATCACGTTTTTCTTCTATTTTGATAGCGCCTACTGGACATCCTTCTTTAATATCTAATACATTATCTTTTAATTCTTCGTTCATATTATCAATAGTATTATCAGTAGTAACTGCTAAATCATCATCATCCATTTTAAAAACTTTTTCACAGTTAGCAGCGCAAAAACCACATCCAATACAAATATTTTTATCAACTATTATTTTTTCCATATTTTTCCTCCTAAAACACATTATAGAAAAATATTAAAATAAATGCAAGTACATATTTAAAAAATCGACAAATTATGTTATTATTAATATAGGTGATGTATATGGGTAGAATGGAAAGATATAATCAAGATAGTACAACTAATAGAAGAAGTAATAAAAATCAAGATTTATATAAAAACATATATGAATTAGGTGAATATAGTAATATTGAAGGTATTGCTACCATTGATAAATCTAATGAAGTAGACATCACAAAAGTAAAAAATATGTTAAAAAATAG
>CAZYWD010000101.1:0-3300 GCA_964651795.1 uncultured Muribaculaceae bacterium | reverse complement strand
CCTATAGTACCAGCAATTATATATTTATTTATATTGTTTTTAGTTTCAAAAGCTAATTTAATTATCTTTAAATCAAATAATAGAATTAATATAAGTAAAATTATTGATCCAATTAAACCAAAATTACTAGAAAAAACAGCAAAAATAAAATCTGTTTGAGGTTCCGGAAAATATATAGGAGTATTATTGAAACCATGTCCAAATATTCCTGCTGATCCAATAGCAGTCATACCATTTTCTAATTGATATCCGGATTTATTAGACCAATCTAATAATCTATCAATTCTTAAGAAAAAATCAGTACCTAGTATATTAATAAATAAATCTTTGTTAAAAAAATATAAACAAAAAATAGTTCCTAATACTAATATAATTAACCCAAATAATATGGTAAACCATCTATACCTTATACCAGATATAAATAACATAATAATAGTAATCAATAAATAAATTAATACAACCCCAGTATCTGGTTCTAAAAAAGTTAATAAACTAGGAATCATAACAATTAAAATAACTTTCAATAAAAATTTTAATTCTTCTTTAATACTAGGATTATTATATTCCTCATTAAATTTTTTAATTTCTTTAGCTAAAAAAATAATTAATATTATTTTCATGAACTCACTAGGTTGAAATGATCCAATATAAGGTATAGTAAACCAACATTTAGCTTCATTAATAGGTGTTCCAAATATTAGTAGTAAAAATAATAAAATATTACCAATTATATATAAATAAAAAGAATATTTATAAAAAATATCATTACCAATATAAATAATTAGAAAAATAAGTAATATACCTAATGAATACCATATAGCTTGTTTAATAAAAAAATTATTATTTTCATTTAAGATAGTTTCAGCACTATAAACTGATAATAAGCTAATTATGATAAATGCAAATAGTATAAATAGTAATTGTTTGTCATATTTAAATTTTAATATTTTATTCATATAATTCACCATTTAAATAGTATAATATTTATATATATAATTCAATCAATCCGACATATATAGCTAATTATTTCAAAGTTGCTTTTTTTAAAAATTTATAGTATTATTATTACTAGGTGATAAAAGTGGAATATATACAATATATAATAATTTTTTTAATTGCTCTTTTGATAGCTCTTGCTATTATGAAATCGAAGAAAAAAGATTTTAAAATGGATATAAACAAATTAGTATCATATTTAGGTGGTAAAGAAAATATGATAGGATATGAGTTTTCTAAATCAAGATTTGTAGTTACACTAAAAGATGTAGAAAAAGTAAATAAAGAATGTATCCAAAAAATGGGTGCTCAGGGTATTGTAGAAATAGATAATCAATTAAAAATAATAATTGGTGAAGAAGCAAAACAATTAAAAAAATATATAGATGAATTAAAATAAACATTGAAAAATATTCAATGTTTTCTTTTTTCGACAAAATATGACATAAAAAAATTGTATAATCTTGTCGAGGTGATAATATGAATCTATTTGAAGTAATCTTATTTAATATTATATTAATACTATGTCCTTTATTAAGTTATTTGTTATATCTATTTTTCCAGAAGACACTTGATAAGGATAAAAATAGTTTGTTTTTAGATTGTGCTTTGTTTTCGGCATTTTATTTACTTATTAAATTTGGAATAACTGAGTATCATGGTGTACCACTTATGTTTTTTGATATATTACTTTTAATTGCTTATTTAAATAATAAAAAATTAGATGCTACTATATTATCTATTGTATTAGTATTATATTTTTACAGAACATTTGAAATAAATTTGATTTTCTTAATAATTGAATATATTATTTATTTTATTATCTATTTATTTAGAAAGAAATTTAAAAAAATATCTTACATTAGTTTTATTATATTAGTTAAAATGTTTATATCTTATAACTATGTATATTTTAGTTCAATTATTACATATGATACTATACATAGTAATATTGATTTTATTGTTTTAGTTTTAATTTTCTATTTAGTAGCTAAATCAATAATTTATTTATTTAATATGGCTACTTTATTATGTTCTTCATATAAATCATTTCAAAATATTGAACAAGATAATTTAGCAACTGAATCTTTATTTAAAATCACTCATGAGATTAAAAATCCTATAGCTGTAATAAAAGGATATTTAGATATGTATGATACTAATAAAGTAGAACATTCTAAAAAGTATATTCCAATTATTAAAGGTGAAATAAATAGATTATTAATATTATTAGGTGATTTTTTATCAATTAGTAAAATAAAAATAGAAAAGGATGAAATGGATCTAAGTATGTTATTAGATGATGTGAAAAATAATTTTAATTTAATATTAAAAGATAGAAATATTGAATTAAAGTGTAAAGATATAGATGATTTTTATATATGTGCGGATTATAATAGATTAAAACAAGTATTGGTTAATATAATTAAAAACAGTATGGAATCAATTACAAATAATGGTTTAATTAAAGTATCAATAATAAAATATAATAAGAAATTTAAAATAATTATTGAAGATAATGGAGTAGGTATGTCTAAAGATGAATTAAAAAGAATTAATGAAGCATTTTTTACTACTAAAAAAAATGGCACAGGGTTAGGTATATATTTATCTAATGAAATAATTGATCGACATAATGGAACATTAGTGTATAAATCAAAAAAAGATGTAGGAACAAAAGCTATAATAACACTTCCAATAAAATAAAAAAGATATTAAGTTATTTCTTAATATCCATTATAACAGGTAAGATAATTGGTTTTCTACCTGTTTTTTCGTATGCAAATGTATTTAAGTCATTAATAATTTCACTTTTAATATCAGCAAAACTAAGATTTTTATTAAGTCTATTCATAATAGAATTTCTACTTATGTTTTCTAATTCTCTAAGCATTTCTTCATTTTCATTTACTTGAACAAATCCTCTAGTTGTTATATTTATTTTACCTAATAATTCTTGTTTTTTCATATCTATATTAGCAATTACTACAATGATACCATCATTTCCCATTATTTTTCTATCTTTTATTACGATAGAACCAATGTCTCCAATTCTGTTACCATCGACATATACATCACCTGCGGGTATTCTGCCTGATCTTGTAACTTCTCCTTTATACATTGATAGTACATCACCATTACCTAATATAAATGTATTAGCTTTTGGAATACCACAGTCAATAGCAATATCAGCATGTTTTTTAAGCATTCTATATTCACCATGAAATGGCATTATGTATTTTGGATTTATAAGTCTAATCATTAGTTTTAATTCTTCTTCATAAGCATGTCCAGATGTATGTA
>CAZYWD010000100.1:0-3359 GCA_964651795.1 uncultured Muribaculaceae bacterium | reverse complement strand
TTATTATCTTACAGTTATTATTTTTTTCAATATTCTTGCTATCTAGATTTACTTCAATATCAAATACTTTAGAACAATTTATACAATGAAAATGCGAATGATTTACAATTGTTTTATCAAATCTATCATTTCCATTAGGTACTATTATTTTTTTTATATCACCTAATTCTGATAATAAATTTAAATTCCTATAAACTGTTCCTAAACTTATATTTGGTAATTCTTTTCTAGCTAATTCATATATAGTATATGCATCTGGATGATTACAATTATCTTGTACTATTTTTAAAATTGTATTTCTTTGTTTTGAATTTTTCATATTTTCAACTCCAATAATAGTAATCATTACTATTATTATAGCATACTTATTTTTAAAGTCAACAAAAAATAGTTAAATTACTATCTTTTGTCTTTTATGTTCAATACTAACTCTTTGTACCATAGCTAAAGAAACCATTAAAGCTAATATAAATGAACCACCATATGATAAGAATGGTAATGGTACACCTGTTAAAGGCATCATACCAAATAATCCACCTAAATTAACAATTATATGGATTGCTATATAGCTACCTACTCCATAACAAATATATTTTCCTTTTATACTATTAGTTTTACCAGCTAATTTAAATATTCTATATAATAATATTAAATATAATAAGAATATAAATGAGCAGAATAAGAAACCATATTCTTCTGATAAAATAGCAAAGATACTGTCGGTATGAGATTCAGGTAAGTAAGATATTTGCTTACTATCTCCAATTCCTACTCCAAATAATCCACCATCGTTAATAGCAATATAGCCATTACAAATTTGATATCCACCTTCTTCATATTTACTACAAGGATCAGTAAAATCTAATCTACTTGATTGTGAAGCAGTAAGCATACCACCTGTTGTCATTTTATAAATAATTATAAGTACTAATAAACCAGCTACTAAACCAATTGATTGTAATTTTTCTTTTGATCTAATCGGACTCAATAAAAATAATATACCAAATATAGAACTAATTATTATCATTGTACCTAAATCTTTTTGTACATATATAATACCAATATAAAGAATTGCTGATACTAAGATAGTACCAATAGCAGTCCATCTAATAGCTTTTTCTGTTTTATTACTTTTTAATCTTTTATAGAATCTCTCAAATAATACTGCAACATAAAGTATTAAAGCAGGCTTTGCTAATTCACTTGGTTGTACAGTAATTGGTCCTATTTTTATCCAGTTAATAGATCCTTGATGAGCATTACCAAATAATAATAGATATATTAATAAGCCTAAACATCCTATATAAGCAAAACGCGCTATTTTAGGATAGTGTTTCATCGGAATTCTTAATATTATAATTGTGGCTATTATACCCGCTAATATACTTAGTGCTTGTTTAAAGAAAAAATAATATAGTGTTGTTCCATATCTAATAACTATTGCTTGACTTGAAGCATTTACTATATTTAATAATCCAAAAACAAGTAAGATAACTGATATAATTAATATACCCTTATCCATATCTCTTATTAGTTTTTTCATATTACCACCTATTATCTTAATAATAACATATTATCAAACTTATAACAACGAACTTTACATAATTTTACTAAAAATATAGACTATTTTATTAACTATTTTTTATAATTTTAATACAATATATTGAGACCTAGATAGGAGGGGACTTTATGTATTATTATGGTGGATATCAAGGATACGGAAATGGATGCGGTTGTAATCAGTGTGGTGGATATTCTCAAGGTGGATATGGAACTGGATACGGAGCTGCTATAATTTTAGTATTGTTTATCTTGTTAGTAATTATTATCGGAGCTAGAGCTTGGGGTAATAATTAATATAATAAAAACTCTATCTAAATGATAGAGTTGTTTTTTGTTAATTTTTTTTGTTCGCTAAATAGTTCAATTGTTTGTTCATTAAATAAAGCTTTCTTTTTTTCTTCATCTATTTCTCTATTTACTAAAAACATTTGATGTAGTAATATTATTTTTTCTTGTTCAATTTTAAATTCATGATGTTTATTAAAAAATCTTATTTGTTTTTCAATACTATTATCTACAATTATTTCATAGTTTTTATTTTCAAAATAACTAATTACTTGATTTTCATATTCGTTTAGTTTTTCGTATGTTGCTTCTAATTTTTTTTCGTGTAATACTAAGATTGAGAATATCCCATACATTAAATCTTCTAAACTTATATATGCTACTTTACTACTATCCATACAGTCCTCCTAATCATATATTATATTACAAAATATCTTTTTTGAATAGTATATTTGATAAAACTTTAAAAATTTTTTTAAATATGATACAATATATTCATATTTGAGGTGATTATATGTTTAAAAAACTAGATATTTTGGATGAAAAAGATAAAATCTTAAGAAAAACAAGTAAACAAGTTTCTTTTCCTATTTCTAAAGAAGATAAAATTTTAATAAAAGATGTTATAAAATATTTAACATATAGCCAAATCGAAAAATATGAAAAAGAATATGATTTAAGACCAGGTATGGGTTTAGCATTTGTACAATTAGGAATATTAAAAAGAATTATTGTAATTGTTGATGAGTACGAAGAAGGAAAATTTGATAATTATGTTGTAATTAATCCTGAAATAGTTAGTAATTCAACTGAAATAATAGCAGCAGATGCTGGTGAAGGATGTTTAAGTGTTAATAGAGAAGTTGAAGGTCATGTACCTAGATTTGCTCGAGTTACTATTGAAGGATATGATGAAGAAGGAAATAGAATAAGAATAAGAGCTAGAGAAGAATTATCTATAGCTTTCCAACATGAGATTGACCATTTAAATGGGATATTATTTTATGATAGAATTGATAAGAATAAGCCATTTTATTCTGAAAAAGAAATAAGATTATTATAGGAGGGTATATGAAAAAGACCATAGCAAAAATCATTTTATTAGTATTACTTGCATGTGTTTGTTCAATCTTGATTTATTATAATTTTAGTTAGTACCAAGTTAAATCTTGGTATTTTTTTATAAAAAAAAGAGAATAATTAATTATCCTCATCTAATTCATCTTCTGATAAAATAGCTAAATCTTCCATATCATCATCTTCATCTACTATATCTGTTTCATCATCATATATAGTTTCATCTTCAATGATTTCCTCTTCTTCCTCTTCCTCTTCTTCAATTTCTATTTCAATATCATCATCATCATCTAATTCTATTTCAATGGGATGATTATCTCTTAAATCCCATTCATTATTGTCTAATAAAATGAATCTTTTGTCTATTGTTAAAGAAGTGTAATAGTCACCAATTTTAGATACATAATCATCTTCTGTATATTCTAATAGATCAC
>CAZYWD010000099.1:0-3416 GCA_964651795.1 uncultured Muribaculaceae bacterium | reverse complement strand
TAGAATATTCAGGTAGTGGAGAAAAAGTAGTTTATCAAACACCTTCAAAAGATACAAGAATATATGAAGGAGAAACAGTTAAATTATTGTTAGGCGATTGACAAATATTTTTAATTGTGATATTTTTAATATGAATTTAAAGAGAAAGGAGTGAGAACATGGATAATTTCGTAGTTTTTAATAGTATGGTGGTTTTAAGAAAAGTGAGAATTAATCATGATTTCTCACTTACTATCTAGTAATCTAGGTATTTTTGTAAAACTACTTATTACTAGTAGTTTTTTAATGGAGGTAAAAATGAAAAGTTTAAAAGAATTTAAACCTTTACTTAGATTGATTAAAGAAGATAAAAAGAAATTGATTATTGCTAGTATAATAATATTTATGGTAGGTATGTGTGAAATATTTACAGGTTATTTAAATGGTTCTGCAGTAGAATCAATAACAAATTTAAATATTAAAATGGCGCTAATTTATTTAGGAATTTATTTTATTTTAAAAGTAGTTATGGAAGGAATTATACTTAGCATTGGAAATTCAATGTTATATAAAATAGAAAGTGCTTTAACAAGAAAATTAGGATTTTTTACATATAAGAAATCATTAGATTTACCAGCAGTAGCTTATGAACAAAAATCATCAGGTGAAATTATTAATCGTATCACCAATGATGCTGATTCATTAAGTTTTGCATTTGGTAGACTATTAAATATGGTGTCTTCTTTGGTATCATCATTAATAGTATTAGTATATATATTCTTTAATTCTTGGATTGTTGGAGTTGAAGTAATCATATTTCTATGTGTACTATATTTTATATTAAAAAAATATAACCCATTATTAAAAGCAATCCATAAAGAAAGAAAAGTAGAACAAGATAAATTTACATCTTTAGTTAATGAATCAATTAGAGGTATAAGAGAAATAAAAACATTAGGAATAAAATCAAGTTTGATTAATGATATGATTGACATAATAAAATCTATTTTTAATAAATCAGCAAAAGAAATTGATATACAAAAGAGATTTAATATAACTACAAGATTACTCAAATCAACTTTAGAAGTAGGTACATTTGTAACTTGTATTATTTTATTATATTATAAACAAGTTTCATTAACATTTTTTATAGCAATGACATATTATATATATCGTTATATGTGGTTAATAGAAAATATTAATGATTTAACACAAACATATCAAAAATTAGTTGTATCAATAGGAAGAGTAAATGAAATATTAGAAAATAAATTATATCAAGATGAATCATTTGGAACTAAAAAAATAAAAGATTTAAAAGGAATTATAGAATTTAAAAATGTTACTTTTTCATATCCAGATGAAGATGTAACACTAAATAATTTCAATTTAACAATAGAACCAAATAAAAAGGTTGCTATAATAGGAAAATCTGGTCAAGGTAAATCTACATTATTTAATTTAATGACTAGAATATTTAATCCAACTAGTGGAGAAATATTATTAGATGGTATAAATATTAATGATTTAACTGAAGAAGATTTAAGAAAAGATATATCTATTATAAGACAAGAACCATTTATTTTTAATCGAACAATTAAGGAAAATTTTAAATTAATAAAAGAAAATATAAAAACAGAAGAAATAAGAAAATATGCAAAAATTGCATACTTAGATGACTATATAATGTCATTACCACAAAAATATGATACAGTACTAGGTGAAGGTGGAGTTAACTTATCAGGTGGTCAAAAACAAAGATTATCAATAGCAAGAACATTATCTAAACAAAGTAAAATCATCTTATTTGATGAAGCTACTAGTGCTTTAGATAATAATTCACAAGAATACATTAAAAAAGCAATTGATAATTTAGTTAAAGATCATACTGTTATTATAGTAGCGCATCGTTTATCAACAATTATTGATGCAGATGTAATTCATGTAGTTGATAATGGTAAGGTAGTAGCATCTGGTACTCATAGTGAACTATTAAAAACAAATAAAATATATCAAAACTTATATAAAAATGAAACTTTAAATTCATAAGAAAAACGACTGACATAGTCGTTTTTATAATTCATCAGCATAATAAATACTTTCTTCGGAATCGTCTTCAAATTTAATTGAATATAAATCTGGTATTTTATCAGTAAAATAATCTAAGATTGCTAAACAAGCAACATCATTATTATGAGCTTTATAATCTTCAAATAATTCACCATCAAAATTACTAATTGCTTCTTTTATTTTAGTTTTATAATTACCAAAATCAAAATGATTTCCATCTTCAATTTTTAAAGTATTATCATCATATTCACAATTAAAAGCAATACTAATTTTTTGATCATTCAATTTATCTTTAAATATAATCATTGGCATATTTATTCCTCCTCTATATATTAAAATAAATAAAAAAGATAAATTTATACACTAAAAATCAAATTATTGAATTACGAACAAATGTATGATATAATTGATTAGGTGATAATATGCATAAAAACCAAGTAAAAAGTATTTTATCTGCTAAAAATGGAATGAACATTTATAGAGGTTGTACTCATGGATGTATCTATTGTGATTCTAGAAGTAAATGTTACCAAATAAATCATGATTTTGAAGATATAGAAATAAAAGAAAATGCTTTAGAATTATTAGAAGCAGCACTCTTAAAAAAAAGAAATAAATGTATGATTGGAACGGGTTCTATGACTGATCCATATATTCATTTAGAAAAATATATAATGAATACTAGAAAATGTTTAGAATTAATAGATAAATATGGATTTGGTATAGCTATTCAAACTAAATCAAATTTAATTTTAAGAGACTTAGATATATTAAAAAGAATTAATGAAAAAACAAAATGTGTAGTAGAAATTACTTTAACTACATATGATGATAATTTAACTAAATTAATAGAACCAAATGTATCTAGTACTAAAGAAAGATTTGAAGTATTAAAAATAATGAGAGATAACAATATACCAACAGTTATATGGTTAACACCTATACTCCCATTTATTAATGATAATCTAGAAAATATTAAAGGAATATTAAATTATGCAATAGAAGCTAAAGTATATGGAATAATATGCTTCAATATAGGATTAACTTTAAGAGAAGGTAATAGAGAATATTTTTATCAAGAATTAGATAAAAAATTCCCGGGTTTAAAACAAAAATACATAAAAAAATATGGTGATAGATATGATGTTACAAGTGATAGAAATAATGAATTAATGAAATATTTTTATAAGACTTGTAGGGAACATAATATAGAAACAAATGTAAATAAAATATTTGAATACATGAGAACTTTTGAAACAAAAGATAATAAAGAACAATTAAGTCTTTTTGATTAGTTCTTTTTTTTATGTCTAAATAATAAATTAAATAAGAAGGTGAAATATGTACTTAATTACTAAATCAATATT
>CAZYWD010000098.1:0-3419 GCA_964651795.1 uncultured Muribaculaceae bacterium | reverse complement strand
ACATCCAAATATAGTAGAAATGTATGATGTTGGAGAAGATAATGGTAAATATTTTATTGTAATGGAATATTTAGAAGGCAAAACATTAAAAAATCTAATTAAAAAAAGAGGAGCTTTAACTCTATCAGAAGTAATTGATATAATGTTACAATTAACTTCTGCTGTTGCATGTGCTCATGAAAGTTATATAATTCATAGAGATATTAAACCACAAAATGTTTTAATATTAGATGATGGTAAAGTTAAAATAACTGATTTTGGTATAGCAATGGCTTTAAATAGTAATGAATTAACACAAACTAATTCAGTAATGGGTAGTGTTCATTATTTGCCACCAGAACAAGCTAATGGAGCTGGAGCATCTGTTAAAAGTGATATTTATTCACTAGGTATATTAATGTATGAATTATTAACAGGTAAACTTCCATTTAAAGGAGAAAACGCTGTTGAAATAGCTATTAAACAAATGAGAGATCCAATCCCAAGTATTTGTGATTTCAACCCTGAAATACCGCAAAGTATTGAAAACATCATTTTAAAAGCAGCAGCAAAAAACCCTAAAAACAGATATGATACTGTAATGGAAATGTATGATGATATAAAAACTTGTTTAGATAAAGAAAGACAAGATGAAAAAAAATTATCATATATATATTCTGAAACAGATTTTGATGATAAAGAAAAAGTAGTACCTTCAAGAGCTAAAGTCAATGAAGAAAAAAGAGAAGATATTAAAGAAGAAAAAGAATTAAAAAAATTAAATAAAGTAGCGTTATTTACTGGTATTGGAGTAGGGCTAGTATTAATAATAACAGCTATTGTTTTACTTATAGCTAGTAATAGTAAACCAAAAGATGTCGAAATACCAGATGTAACTGATATGACAGTTGTAAAAGCTGAAAAAACATTAGAAAAATTAGGTTTTGAAGTAGCAACTGAAACAAAAGAAAAAGCTAGTAGTGAAATAGAAAAAGGTAATGTTATTGAAACTAGCCCATCTATTGGTAGAACAGTAAAATCTGGAACAAAAATAACTTTAATAGTTTCAACAGGTACTGATAAAATAAAAATAGAAAAATATATAGATAAAAACATTGAAGCTGTAAAAAAATCTTTAGAAGATCAAGGTATTAATGTTATAGAAGAAACAAAAGAAGTAACAAAAGATGACAATATTGAAGAAGGAACAATAGTTGAACAAGATGTTGAGGTAGATAAAGAATTAGAAAAAGGTGATTCAATTACTTTAACAGTTGCTAAACTAATTACAGTATATCCAGATTTTGTTAATGAAAATTATACTTTAGAACAAGTAGAAACATTCTGCGAAGATAATGGTATTACTTTAAATTCAGTTGCAAAAGAAACAAATGATTATACTGAAGGGTCTATACTAACACAATCTAGAACAGCAGGTACAAAAGTAGTTAAAGGTGTAACACTAAGAGTTACTTATGCTAAAAAGAAACCAGTAGTATCAACTAGTACTTCTACAAGTACATCTACATCTACTTCAACTTCTACATCAACAAGTGCTAGTACTAGTGCTTCAACTAGTACAAGTGCATCTGTATAGGTTTATATGCAAGGAAAAATAGTAAAATTAATAAGTAATGATTATTCAGTACTTAGTGATAAAATCTATATATGTAAAAGTAGAGGAAAATTTAGAAATCAACATATTACCCCAATGGTTGGAGATAATGTGATATTTGATGAAAAAAACAATTATATATTAGAAATACATAATAGAAAAAATGAATTAGTTAGACCACCAGTAAGTAATATAGATAATGCATATATAATAACAAATGTTAAACCATCCTTTGATAGTAATTTATTAGATAAATTATTATGTATAATTGAGTTTAACAATATAAATCCAATAATTATATTTACTAAATTAGATTTATTAAATGATCTAGAATTAAAAGAAATAAAAGAATATATAGCCTATTATAAACAAATAGGCTATGATGTATTTATTAATACTGAAATAGATGAAATAAAAGAAACATTTAAAGATAAAATATCAGTGTTTACAGGGCAAAGTGGAGCTGGTAAATCAACTTTATTAAATAAAATAAATAAAGATTTAAATATTAAAACTGATGAAATATCTAAAGCTCTTGGTAGAGGTAAACATACTACTAGACATGTTGAATTAATAGAAATGTGTGGTGGATTTGTAGCTGATACTCCAGGATTTTCTAGCCTAGATTTTAATGGTATGGAAAATACTGATATAAGAGATAATTTTTTAGAGTTTAATGAATATAAAGATTTATGTGAATATAGAGATTGTATGCATTTAGATGAAACAAGTTGTGGAATAAAAAATAACGATAAAATATTAGAATCAAGATATGAAAACTATTTGAATTTTATAAAGAATAATAATAAAAAAAGGTGGTAAATATGAAATTAGCAGGTTCAATACTTGGTATAGTTGGTGAAAACAAATTAATAAAAAATCTAAATGATTCTGGAATAGATTATATCCATTTAGATATAATGGATAATGAATTTGTAAACAATTATTGTTTTCCAAATAAAGAAATAAAAAAAGATATTAATATTCCAATAGATATTCATTTAATGGTAAATGACATTAAAAAATATATTGGATATTATAAAGAATTAAAACCTGCTTTTATAACATTTCATTATGAAATAGGTAATATTATAAAAAATATAGAATTAATTAAAAAAAATGATATTAAAGTAGGACTTGCTATTAATCCTGAAACTGATATAAAAGAAATATTACCATATTTAGATAAAATAGATTTAGTTTTAGTTATGAGTGTTCATCCAGGTTATGGTGGACAAACATTTATAGACAATTCTACTAATAAAATAGACGAATTAAATAAATATAGAAGTAAAAATAAACTAAATTATTTAATTGAAATAGATGGTGGTATAAATGATCAAAATATTAATAATTTAAATGTTGATATAGCAGTTATTGGTAATTATATAACTACAGGTAGTGATTATAAAAAACAAGTTAGAAAGTTAGTGATAAAATGAAAAAGATATTTATTGTTTTAATTTTAATATTATTTACAGCTTGTAATAATGATGAATTAAAATTGGAAGCTAATAAAGTAAATTTAAATGATTTAGTAATAGAGGATAAGATAATAAATAATTTTTTGGTAACTGACACATCTGTTATTTATGATTCAGGATTAACGACTTTTAAAGCAACATTAAAAAATAATGGTGAAGTAACTAAAATAAATAAAGTTAATATTACTTTTAAAACAAAAAACAATTCAACTATTACTACATTAGTAGGATATATAAACAAAGAATTAAAACAATCTGAAAAAACAGATATATTAGTAACATCAGATATTGATTTAACAAATGCTTATAGCATAGAATATAATTTTGAGTAGGTGAAAAAA
>CAZYWD010000097.1:0-3429 GCA_964651795.1 uncultured Muribaculaceae bacterium | reverse complement strand
ACATGGTGGATTAGATCCAGGTGCTATGTATCAATCTGTAATGGAAAAAGATATTAATCTCAGTATTAGTAGAAAATTAGAAAAAAAATTATTTTCATTAGGTGCAATAGTTTATCTAACAAGATATGGTGACTATGATTTAGCAGTAAATAATACTATAAATAGAAAAAGAAGTGATTTATCTAGAAGGGGAAATATTATAAATAAATCAAAATGTGATATTTTTATATCAATTCATTTAAATGCCGAAGAAACAGGATTATATAGAGGTGCTCAAGCATTCTATTCTGATAATAATGAACAAAATCAATTAATAGCTAGTATTTTACAAGATGAATTTAAAAAAAATCTAAATAGCACAAGAAAATATAAAAATAATAATGATTTATATCTTCAAAAAAGAATAAAAGTACCAGGTGTATTAGTTGAATTAGGATTTTTAAGTAATTCAAATGAAAGATACTTATTAAAGCAACAAAATTATCAAGAAAAATTAGCGCTTATTATTACTAATGGAATAATAAAATATTTCAATTCTCTATAAATGTGATATAATATTTATGATATGGAGGATTTAATATGGGAAAGAAAACCTTTAAGACATTAGAAGAACAGATAGCAATTTTACAAAGTAAAGGACTACAAATAAATGATTATGATAAAATAAAAGATATTTTATTTAGAGAAAATTACTTTTTTATAAATGGATATAGACATCTATTTCAAAAATCATATAAAGATACAAATTTTATAACAGGTACAACATTTGATGAACTATATGGTACATTTGTATTTGATAGAAATATAAGAAATATAACTTTTAAATTCATATTAATAGTTGAAAACAATATTAAATCAATCATAAGTTATCAATTATCAAAAAAATATGGTTTTAAAGAAAAAGATTATTTAAATCCTAAAAACTTTAATCAAGATAGTATGAAAGTAAGACAAGTATATGATGTATTAAATAAAATGAAAAGACAAATAAGAATAAATGGAAAACAGCATACTGCAACATCCCATTACTTAAATAATTATGGTTACATTCCAATGTGGATATTAGTAAAAGTATTATCATTTGGTATTATTTCTGAATTATATGGTATTTTAAAAGTAGAAGATCAACTTGCTATAGCAGAAATTTATAATGTTGATCCAGAAACAATGTCAATTTATTTAGCGCTCCTATCTAACTTTAGAAATTTATGTGCTCATGAAGATATATTATATGATCACAGAACACAAAGAAGTATACCTGATAATAGATATCATTATATGCTAGATATTCCTACTACTAATGATGAATATATATATGGAAAAAATGATTTGTTTGCTGTAATGATAATATTGAAACAAATGTTAACTGATGTAGAATTTAGAGATATAATGAATCAAATAAGCTATGAGATTGATATACTAGATGGAAAAGTAGACATAGTATCAACTAGCTTAATATTAAATAAAATAGGTTTCCCAGATAATTTTAGAGAAATACTTAATATAAATTAAAGACTATTTAGTCTTTTTTTGATATAATTATATAAGGTGATTTTATGGAACATTTAGAGGTAGAAAAATCAATCATAAAAAAATATCGTAAAGATATATGGGCTAGATTTGTTAGAGGTATCAATGATTATGATATGATTAAAGAAAATGATAAAATAGCAGTATGTATATCTGGAGGTAAAGATTCATTCTTACTCGCAAAATGCATGCAAGAATTAAAAAGACACGGTAAATTTAATTTTGACTTGGAATTTATTGTAATGGATCCTGGATATAATAAAATCAATCGTGAATTAATTGAATCAAATGCTAAAAAAATGGAAATACCTATTAAAGTTTTTGAAACAGATATATTTAAAGTAGTTGATAATGTAGATGATTCACCTTGCTACTTATGTGCCAGAATGCGTAGAGGAAATTTATATAGTATTGCTAAAGAATTAGGTTGTAATAAAATCGCACTAGGTCATCATTTCGATGATGTAATAGAAACTATTTTACTTAGTATGTTATATGGTGGGGAATTTAAAACAATGATGCCAAAACTACATAGTACTAATTTTGAAGGAATGGAATTAATTAGACCAATGTATTTGGTAAAAGAAAAATATATAAAAGCATGGACAAAACATAATGATTTAAAATTTTTGAATTGTGCTTGTAGATTTACTGAAAAAGATGCTAATCATGAAGCTAATTCTAAACGAAGAGAGATGAAAGATCTAATTGAAAAATTTAGAGAAGTAAGTCCATATATTGATATGAATATATTTAAGTCAGCTGAAAATATTAACTTAAATACTATTATTAGTTATTATAAAGAAGATGAAAAACATAGCTTTATGGATGAATATGAGGTGAAAAAATGAATAAAATAAAAATTGCATTATTAATACTAGTTGTTGTATTAATCACTGGATGTGGTTGTCAAAAAGAAACGAATAAAGATGCAATAAAATTTAAAGAAGAATATGAATCATTAAATAATAAAATGAATGCAAATGATAAAGAATATGGTAGTATGTCTATTGATGAAGATAGTGGAATAATATATGCTACTTATGATAAAGTAGTAGATATCATTAAAAATGATACAGCAATTATATATTTTGGATTTCCAGAATGTCCTTGGTGTAGAAGTGCTGTACCAGTACTATTAGATGCTACTAAAGAAATGGGAATAGAAAAAGTTTATTATTACAATGCTATATCAATAAGAGATAAAAAATCACTTGATAGTGAAGGAAATGTTGTTATTGATTCAGAAGGTACAGAAGAATATAAAGAATTAGTAAATTTATTATATGATTATTTACCAGTATATAGTGGATTAAATGATGACAGTATAAAGAGATTATATTTACCAACAGTTTTATTTGTAAAAGATGGTAAGGTAATAGGACTACATACATCAACAGTTGAATCTCAAAAAGATCCTTATACTCAATTAACAGATGAACAATATAATGAATTAAAAACAATATATTCAGATTATATAAATAAAACATTTGAAATAGTTTGTGATGAAGCATGTTAAATACATGCTTTTTTTGTCGACTGATTTAACTTATAAATTTAGGACTACCATAATAAACTTTATCAGGAGGCATATATGATAGGACTAACAGAACAAGAAGTTAAAAAAAATAGAGAATTGTATGGAACAAATATTATCGATGAAGAAAATAGTAATAGTTTCTTTAAATTGTTACTTGAAACATTAGGTGACCCAATAATTAGAATTTTATTAATCGCACTAGGTATTAAAACAATATTTTTAATACAAGATTTTGATTGGTATGAAACAGTAGGAATAGTAATAGCTATATTTATTGCCTCATTTATTTCGACTATTTCAGAATATGGTAGTGAGCAAGCTTTTAAAAAAATGCAAGAAGAATCTTCTAAGATAAAAAC
>CAZYWD010000096.1:0-3437 GCA_964651795.1 uncultured Muribaculaceae bacterium | reverse complement strand
TTGATAATGAATTAAAAGAAATGACTAATAAAAATAATATATATAAAAAATATAAGAAATTAAAAGAAAAGTATGAATCATTAGAATTAATAGAACAAAAATATAATGAAGTATCAAAAGAATTAAATAGTTTAAAAGAAAATAATAATTTAAAAAGTACTTTAATAGATTATGAAATAATAGATGCTTATACAATAAATAGAAATGTTGGTTATTGGTATGATACTTTAACTATTGATAAGGGGTTAGATGATGGAATAGTAAAAGATATGGCCGTAATAAATAGTAAAGGTTTAATAGGAAAAATTATTAAGTCTACTAAAAATACCAGTACTGTTAAATTATTAACTGGTATCAATGAAAATAATAGAATAAGTGTTAAAATAGATATAGATGGTACTTACCTTTATGGGTTATTATCTAATTATCAAGATAGTTATTTTATATTAGAAGGTATTAGTGATAATAGAGAAATAACAGAAGATTCTATTATTACAACAACTGGATTAGATAATTTATTTCCTAGTGGTATTAGAATAGGTCATTTTAAAAAAAGTATAACTGATAATTTTGAATTATCTAGAACTATTTATGTAAAATCATTAGTAGATTTTGATAATATTGATTATGTAATGGTACTTAAAAGAGGTAATAAATGATTTATGCATTTTTATTAGATGGTATTATTACTAAATATTTATTTATTACTCCATTATTTACTTTATTAACTTTATTATTTATTTATAGAAATGAGAATAGATATGCTATTACATTAATAATAGGTATTTTATATGATTTATTATATACTGATACATTATTTTTAAATGCTTTTATTTTTTTATTGATTTTATTATTAATAGAAAAAATATTTAAATATATTAAATATAATTTTTTAAATGTATTATTAGTTTCAATATTAATTATAGTTATATATAGAATAAGTATATATTTAATACTATGTTTAATAGGATATTTGTATTTTGATTATGTAGATTTATTATTTGGAACTATATATTCACTAATAAATATCATTTATGTAATAGCTTTATATTTCGGACTTAAATACTATGAATATTCCAAATAGTTTGGAATATTTTTTTAATGTGTTATAATGGGAAAGGTGATTTTATGAAAATATCAATAATAGGCTTGGGTGAAGAATTAGGTTTACCATCACTTAAAAATAATAAACAAAATTTTCAAACAAGATTATTAGATGCTATAGAGAAAAAATATAAAAATGAATATGAAATAGAAAAAATAAATATATTTTCATATATGTTTAATAAATCATGGCACTTAGACTCAATACTTAAAAATAATCCAACATTAAATGAATTAGAAAGAATAAGAAGAATAGGTAATGAATGTGCTAAAAGAGAATCATTTATGATGGATGTATTCTCACCTAAAATAGAAAAAACTGATTATGAAAATAAAAGAATAATTGATGTAATTGAAAATAAAAATGTAATAATATTTGATGTAGGTATGAATGATTTTATGTATTATACTAAAAACAATGTAGTAGCAGCTCATATATTACTATATAAAAATAAGAATGCTAATAATGTACTTAGAGATGAAAATATATTTGAAAGAGTATTTAATGGAGTTAAAAGTAATATAGAAAATATACTTAAAATAAATAAAAATTCAAGTATATATATATTAGGTTTTTCACTAAAATTTTATGTACCAGGATTCGTATATAGTTTATATGATAATAAAAAATTATATAATCAATTAATGCCATATATAAATAAATGGAATAGTATGTTAAAAAATTTAGAAAATAATAATATTCATTTTATTAATTTAGATTTATATAATAGTAAAGAAGAAGCTATAAAAGATATTGTACCTAAAATAGAATTAGGTGATACGAGTGACTATAATAAATTACCTACTACTGATTCAGGAATTGATGGAATAATAAAAGATTTTATAGAACATCCTACTAATGAATCAATGAAAGAAACAAAATATTTAAAAAAAATAAAAGAAACATAAAAAGTTTCTTTTTTCATATAATTTAGTGGTGATAATATGAAATATAGTAAAGTAATTGGTTATATTAATAAGTTTTTATTCACAGTATTATTAACAGTCATTGCTTTAATAGTATTAAAAGCTAATAGTAAATTTAAAACAACATTCTATAAATATGTATATGAAGATAACATATCTTTTGCTGAAGTAAATAAATTATATAAAAAATATTTTGGTTCACAAATACCATTTAGTGATATGTTTAAAGAAACTAAAACAGTATTTAATGAAAAATTAAAATATAATAATAAAAAAGAATATAAAGAAGGGGTAGAATTAGAAGTAGATAATAGTTATTTAGTACCAGCTATAGAAGAAGGTATGGTAGTATTTGTTGGAGATAAAGAAAATTATGGTAAAACAGTTATAGTAAGTGGTACTAATGGTGTAGATATATGGTATTCAAATATAAATAGTAATGTAAAATTATATGATTACATAGAAAAAAATTTTTTAATAGGAGAAGCAATAGATAAAAAAATATATTTAGTATTTAAAAAAGATAAAGAAATATTAAAACATGAAGACTATATCTAAAATAAGAATTCATCCTTTATTTTATTTATTTAGTATTATTTGTATATTTAATGGATTATTTAAAGATTTTATATATATAATGTTTATTATATCATTTCATGAATTAGGACATATACTAAGTGGATTATATTATAAATGGAATATAAAAAAAATAGTAGTTCTTCCAATGGGTGGGATTACTATTTTTGAAGTGTTTATTAATACTAAATTAAAAGAAGAATTTATAGTAACTATTATGGGACCAATATTTCAAAGTTTACTTTTTTTAATTGATAATAATAAATTCACATATTATAATACTTTATTATTACTATTTAATTTGATACCTGTAATACCACTAGATGGATCTAAATTATTAAATATAATACTAAATAAAATATTTTCATTTAAAAGAAGTATTTATTTAACTAACATAATATCTATTATATTAATAATTGTATTATTATATTTTAGTAATAACTTAATGACTTTTTTAATTATATTATTACTTATTATAAAAGTAATAGATAGTATATTAAATAAAAATATAGTATTTAATAAATTTTTATTTGAAAGATATTTATATAATTTTAAGTTTAATAAAAGGAAAGTAGTAAATGATATTAACAAGATGAAAAAAGATTATAAACACTTATTTTATATAGATAAAACTTATATTTTAGAAAAAGATATTTTAAGAAAAAAGTTTGACAAAAGTGATAATATATGGTAAAATCTTTAATTGTGTAGAGCCTCTCTCTACAACCACTCAGAAAAGGTTATAAATTAATTACCTTAATGGTGAGTCTTAGATTAAAATTTAAAAGGAGGTATAATATGAAAGCTGTTATTGAAACTGGTGGTAAACA